>DATBLC010000336.1:0-23502 GCA_036555515.1 Binatia bacterium | reverse complement strand
GCCGAATGTCCGTCCGTATAGCACGTTTTTTCCTTTCGATTCCACGAGCGCGAAACCGATTGAAATAATCTCCAGTCGCCAAGACCTTGTCAAGGATATTAAGCCGCTGAACACTTGACATTAGCCTGGCGGACAAATTATCTTCCAGCGGCGATAGCCGAGGAGGTGGCGCATGGCGAAAGCGCTCCGCGTATTGTTGCTCCCGATCGTTATCTCAGTATCGATGGTCTCGGCGCGTGCCGCCTCGGTCGAGGACTTCTACAAGGGCAAAACCATCCAGTTTGTCGTCGGCGGCACGGCAGGCGGCGGCTATGATACGTACACTAGGCTGATCGCGCGCCACTTTGCGCAATATGTTCCGGGCAAACCATCCTCTATCGTGCAAAACATGCCCGGGGCGGCCATGCTGATCGCCGCGAATTATATCTATAATAGCGCTCCCCGGGACGGAACGGTCATTGGGCATTGGTCCGGGCCGCTTATTTTGCAGCACATGATGGGGAACCCGGCGGTGCAATTCGACGGACGCAAGTTTGGCTGGCTCGGTATGCCGACGGCGGATGCGCTGGTGTGCATACTGACCGAACGCAGCGGGATCAAAACCGCAGAGGATTGGCGCAAGACCAAAACGCGGGTCAAGCTGGGCGCGATTGGCCCGGGCACCAGCGGCACCGATGATACCAAGCTCCTCGCTGCCGCCACGGATTTCCCGCTGCAGTTGATCGAGGGCTACAAAGGTACCGCCGACATCAGGATTGCAGCGGAAACCGGTGAAGTCGATGGTACCTGCGCCTTTGGCTGGCAATCGGCGAAGGTGACATGGGCCAACGCGCTGCGGGCTCGACAGGTTCATGTCGTGCTCCAAACGATGCTCGAGTCTCATCCCGAGCTGAAGGGCGTCCCTCTCGCCATCGATTACGCCAAGACGGACGAAGGGAAAAAACTCCTGCGCATTGCCAGCGACCTTTACGGTAAACAGAGACTCTATTCTCTCCCGCCGCAAGTGCCTGAACAGCGCGTGCGCACACTGCAAAAAGCTTTCATTAGTACTCTGAGAGATCCTCAGTTTCTGGCCGAGGCCGAGAAGGCAAAGCTCGAGATCGATCCGATCGATGGACCGGGCGTCGAAAAGATGGTGAACGGTTTGTACGAAATCGAACCTGCCGTCGTGAATCGGGTTAAACAGGTACTCGAGTCAAAGTAGGAGATAGGCAGCAGGCAATGGACAATGGTAGGAGTGATTCAACCGCTTCGCTCCATTCGAGGCTTACGGCGCGCCAACGCTCGCAGCGGACAGATTGATCTTCGACTTTGAGGTCGATGAAAAACTGCTCCCGTTCGCCAACGAAGAGTTCGGTGAGCAGTGCTGGGTTTACGGCTCGGATATCCGCACGGAGACCGCCTTTACGGCGCGGGCGATGTCTTTCTCAAACGAGACGATATCAGCGAGAGGAGTTCCGCAACGAGGTGGGCCGCATCTGGTTTGGCGTTTTGCAACGGCGCAGTCAGAAATTTCGTCGCAGACGTTGGCAATACATGGCACGGCTGATTCGCTACTGGCTCCCTCTCGCGCGGATACTACATCCGTATCCCAACGAGCGGCTGGTCGTCACATGAACACGAGGTAAGAGCCGTATGAGGGAATTCTTCACGTACGGATCCGTGCGGGGGGCCGCTCCCAAGGGCGGTCCCTACCGCGACTCAAGGAAGATTGATTTTTCGGATATTCCCGAACTTTCGGACAGGCAGCTTTCGTCGATGCCGGGTCGGGCGGCCGACACTGGGCGACGAGTTGAGAAAACTCATCGCGATTCGGTTGGATTCTCAATTGCCTTGGAAACGGGTCTTTCTGTTGTTTATGCGTAAGTTGATAGTTCTCGGTGGCCGACATGCAAAAGGAACTTCCTACCATTCGTCAAGAGGGATATTCGTGATGACACCAGCCCGCTTGGCGGCCATCATCGGCGCTTTACTATTGGCAATCGTGGTTGGTGCGGAGGCTGATCACGATAGATTTCCCGTGCAACCGAAGTCCTTCGAGACCCACCGGCGTGACACTTTGGAGCGGCTGGAACGGCACCGAATATTCCAAAGCCAGGATAAAGCATCGGAGCTCGCTTGGAACGCCCCCAGGGAGTGGCGCCCGCAGGAACGGCCCCATCAAGGTGTATTACTGGTTCATGGATTGGGTGGCTCGCCTTGGACTTTCCATGACATTGGCAAACAACTGGCCGCACGGGGCTTTCTGGTGCGTGCGGTATTGTTGCCAGGCCACGGAACGCGACCACAAGACATGCTGGAAGTGAAGTTGCGGGATTGGCGCCGTGTCGTCGAGGAGCAGGCGCTGATGCTGCGCACTGAAGCGGAGCAGATCTACTTGGGCGGCTTCTCCTTGGGCGCTAATCTGGTTCTTGACTATGCCCATGCGCGCACCGACGTTGCCGGCCTGCTGCTTTTTTCGCCGGGCTTCAAATCTGATAGCCCTTACGACTGGCTGACGCCCCTGATTGGCTGGGCGCGTCCCTGGCTGCTTGAGCCGGATGGCGTGCGCCCGATGCAGAACGCCGTGCGCTACATGATTGTGCCAACCAATGGCTTTGCACAGTTCTACCGAAGCAGCCGCAAGGCTCGTTGCGCCCTGGAAACTGCCCCTTACGACAAGCCGGTCCTGATGGTGGTCGCCGAGCACGATTCGGTTCTGGATACCGCCTATTTGTTGAAGACATTCAGCACGAGATTCACCCATCCAGCCAGTCGCCTGATCTGGTACGGCACTCCGTCCGACCATATGAAGCGCGATCCTCGTATTCTCGTTCGGACAGACTTCCTGCCCGACCTTCGCATCAGCCAGTTCTCACACATGGGCCCAATGTTTTCGCCCGACAACCCGCTCTACGGAAAGGGAGGCCGTTTGCGCATTTGCCGAAACGGTCAGGATGAAGCAGCCACCGCCGCCTGCGAGCAAGGGGTGTCCGTTTGGTTCTCGGACTGGGGCTACCAAGAGGAAGGAAAGATCCATGCGAGATTGACCTTCAATCCTTATTTCGATTGGCAGACCCAGGTCATGGAACAGGTGTTGAAGGGATCATCCGGAGAACCAATCTCGGCCACCGAGTGAGGGGTGCGGGGTTAAATCCAATCCGAGCCCGGTCCGTGCCCGGGCCGGAGGCCTGGAAGTGGAGCAGCTACCGAGCCACGGCAGGCATTCACTCCGCGGGGCGCTCCCCTTACTTACATCTCAGACCCTCGCCCCTCGTAATATTCTATCAGTCTCGTTCGGTTTTCCTGCTGTCCAATATCGGGCTGTACTTGGTGGATGCTCCGGTGCGCCGGTCTGCTGTAGCGTTGGCCTGACCGGCGAGAAAGTTCTCCTCCGTCGGCAGGTGCAGGTAGACGTTTTTCGCCGGGTCGCGAAACACGTTCATCGGATCCCTACCACTTTCTATGATCCCCACCTGTTCCTCCAACATCTGACGGTATAGGATAACTCCTTTGTCTGAACGGCCCAGCGCTTCTGTCGAGCGGTCGACGATCGCTCCCTGAGTCATCCATGCTGCGATGTCCTGGCCGCTGTTATTATCCAGGAACTGCCACTGAGGCTGCCCGTTATCGGCCAGTTGCGGCACCGGCACGTTATAGAAGGGGATATCTTCGGCTTGCTGCGTTCGTTCGCTGCCGACCTTGCGATAGCAGCGATACCACCAATGGGCCGTGTGCGTGTCGTCAATCGGAACTCGGATTTGAAATCCAGCGCCGTTTTTCTTATTTACCACTCCCTGCCTCAACATATTAGGGAAGACCACCGGGTGCCCTACTTTCCAGTCGTCATCCTCTTCAGTCTCGCCCTCTATAATGCGCCGCTTCACGATCCCGTACTCGAATCGATCAAAGCCGATCTTCGCGTGCTTCTGGCGCACGCGCTGGAGATGTCCGTTCCCCATCTGCTCCACCACGTAATTGTAGAAGTTTTGATGGAGCCACTCCACGTGCACTGGGTCCAGCGAATTCTCCATGATCTGAAGCCAGTTGCAGGGAATGACTGCATAACCGACGTCGCGCAGAACATCTTCCATCACGTACAGGTCCCAGCGCGGCAGAAGCGGTTCGGGCAGAGGACCCAGATACGCGAGCAGGAGACCGCCTAGCTCCTGGATCGGGTAGGCTCGGATTTTTACTTTCTGCCTAAAGCGGCCTTCGGGATCCTCGGTATCGTCGTAAGGCTGTTCGGTGCAGCGCCCTTGTTTGTCAAACCGCCAACCGTGATACGCGCATCGGATCCCGTCCTCGTCCGGGATGCCGTACATCATGGACATTTTCCGATGCGGGCAGTGCGGATCTACGAGCCCATAGCGCCCGGAACGATCCTTGTAAAGCACCAGATCTTCCCCCAGGATTTTTACCTGGAACGTGCTGCGCTCCTTCATCTGGGAGACCGCCGCTACTGGATGCCAATAACGGCGAAACAGCTCCCCCATGGGCGTTCCGGGTCCCACTCGAGTCAACTGCGCGTTTTGTTCTTCGGTCAGCATGGCTTCCTCGCTTTTTCTGCGGCTTGGGCAGATTTCCTAGGTCCGAATCCTACCATAATACTCACACACCGCGGTGGGCGCAGAGTGCGGCCGCAAAGCCGCAAAAAACCGCGCTCCGCGCGTTCAATTCGTTCCATACGTTCCAATCGTTCAAGACGTCGAGGATAATCCGGAATCGTTTTGAACGACTTGAACGTTTTGAACGGCTTGAACCAGCATCGAGAATAAGTGTCGAAGTTCATCTTAGATCAGTAGGGTTGCCCGCAACAAGAGTATACCCGTCGCCCGCGCCGGGAGCCCGGGCAGACCTGGACAATTCCTCCGAGCTTGGATAGTCATCGAAAACACGAGCAGGGTGCTCAAAAAATCTCAGAGGCAAGGCGGGCATCAAGAGGTCCCGAGTGTCGCGTAGGGGGACTGTCCCCTTTTGGTTTTGGCGTGCGGAGTTAACTCCAGACCCGAGACCCTAGACGGCAGTATCCACATCAGGAGGTCGATGGAATCAATACCTTGCGTTGGTCCGACCTCATGAGCTGCAACCAAGCCTACAAGCCGGCCGTACTCGCTTTTTCTAACTCGATCCAGTGCCTCGCCCAAATGGCGCATCACATGAAACTTGTCGTAGAGAATGGCCGCTTGCGGCGCGGATGCCTCCGTGGCGTTTCGAAACGGCTTCCACATGTCCATCACCGCCAAGCGAATCCGTGCGCTCTGTGGCTTTCCCAACTCAGCAAAGAACTCTATCAAGCTTTCCTCCGAGCGGTCCTTACCGCCAAACCAGATCGGTCGGCCCCTTTCCAAGTCGGTTACCACAATCCGGTAAGTGTGACCTCTGCGAATCGATACCTCGTCAACTCCGATGACCTTCGGCTTGGGCTTACCGCTACGAGAGAGCTGTGCCTTCATGTACTGCTTGTCCAGCTCTTTGACCGTGTGCTAGTCAAGCTTGAGTTCTTTGGCTACCTTGATGGTCGCCGTGCGGCAACGCCTCCCCACATAGTAGGCAAACCGCTTGGTGTAAAACGGATTGTCCGCCAAAAAACTCCAGCCGCTCCCGCTTCACTTTGCCTCAGCTTCGGCAATCCATTCGCCGAACCTCGAACTCCAGATACACCCGCGTATCCCCGCACGACAGGTCCCGAACCTGACGAACCCTTCGGTCGTACCAGCCACTCTGCACCCGGGTGCAGCTGCCACAAATCGTTTTTTTGACCGCCGTACGAGGCTAATAATGCGAGCCTTCGGATCACCGAAAACTCCCTGCACGGTAGGCTGCACCCGAAAGCCACTGAATGCATACGTGTCCCATAACCGCCGCGCTCGTTTCCTTGATGTTGCCATTGCAACACCATGCGAGCTTTTCGATCGCTCTCAAGTGTTCCATGCTCAGTCTCTATGCTTGTCTGATGCCCTTTTCGCACCAAATCTACCCGCTCGACTACGCGATAAACCGAAAGAAAAAGGTATGAAGTCCAAGATTAACTCTTCGCATATCCGCGAACTTTCGGATAAACAGATCTCCTCCATGCGCCGGCTCGGCCGACCAATCGTCGGTGATGAGCCGCGAAAGCTTATCCCGATTCGTTTAGACGCAAAGGTACTGGGCTGGCTGCGCCAGACGGCCGAGAAAAAAGGGTTGCCGTACCAGTCGCTCGTGAACGAAATCTTGGCGAGCGAGATGCGAAAGGCGGGTTAGGACTGAACGATATGCCTGGTAAAATATCACGCCGATTCTGAAGGCATCAAAAAGACATCACAGGGGACACGGCGATCCGCCAAAGGTCAAACGAAATTCTGGATCAACTGGACCTTTGACTTGGGCAATGTCGAGAAGGCGCTACCGGTGAGGATGAGAAGAGCATCGAGGAAAACAGAAGCAACCTGGCCTGAGACGGAATTAAAAAGTAAAGACGCGACCCCATCAAGACGACGCTTGCCGCCCGCTACCCAACTCTCATTTGCAACGGCTTTCCGCTCGCCGCCTGACTCACTCCTCCATGCTGGTATCTCAACTCCATCGCCATGCATTTGAACAGCCATCCTCGAGACTTGTTAAACATGCTAAGAGTCGGTATTTTACAACCAGGAGATAGTCTCATGGCCAAGCGAAGCGTCACAACCAAGGTAGAAGAGAAACAGTTGCGTCGAGCCAGCCGTTACTTGAAAACGCGCCGACCCTCCGACACTGTCAAAGCCGCTCTTGATTTCGTTGCGGAAAAAGCCGCCCACGAGCAGGTCGTGCGGAAATACAGCGGAATCGGTCGGCCGAATGCCTTCCAGAACAGTTGAAATCGCCGTTATAGATACTTCGGTATACATTGAAAACTTCCGTAGCGGTCGCTTCACTCAGCGGATTGCTGATAGCCCCTTCCTATTTCGAGGGATCTCCGTCGTCATTCACGAGCTCCTTAGAGGAGCGAAACAAACGGAAGAATGTGAATTCGCCCTTGATCTCGCCGCGAACCTTCGCCTTTACACGCCGACAGAAAAAATATGGCTCGACAGTGGCGACATCGTCGCGCGAATCGCAACCGCTAAAGGCTATGAGAAACGAAAGATCCAGGAACTATCTTTCGACGTATTGATCGCTCTCACTGCCCATTCGGTCGGCGCCACTGTAATCACCCTAAACACGGAAGATTTCGAAGACATCCGCCGATATCGACACTTTCGCCTGGTCTCTTGGGAATAATCAATGTTTTCTCCAAACGCTTCGATTTGGCTCAGGGGAAGCTTTGGAGGCTTCCGCATTTCTCTGTAGACTCCAGGAAACCAGGAAAGGAAATCGTCGATCCGCGCGCCGCTTTCGAGATTTTCGAACAGCGCTTTAACCGGCACTCGCGTGCCCCGAAATACCCAGGCGCCGCTAATCCGGTCAGGATCGCGCTCGACAGCGGGGCAAGAAGACCAATCGAGCATGGTTAAAAGTTAACCGGATTTCATCCCGTCGGCAATTTCGTGCTGTACGGCAGCAGAGAAGGTTACGAGGAAACGGGGGCCAGCATTGGTAGAACGCTAGTGATGTGGAGCTATTCCATCGATCACCCGGGCTTAAGCGGATGATTGCCGAGCGGTTTGGAGGCAGAGCGATCCGGGAAAAGATCGAGACTGAACCGAAGATGCGAATGTGGTTTTCAGGATCTCACCAGACTACTTACTCAAATGACGGCCGATCGCGCGCGAATACGCGTCGTAGCCTCCGCCCGCCGAAAAAGCGACGATCAAGCGGACCGTCTTACCTTTGTAAAAATTGTCATCGGAAGCCGCGGAACCGACGCGCGTGCCCCAAAGGGACGCGATCGTGATAGTGGCAACAATGCAGTGTTTGAGCATGCCAATCTCCTGGATGATCCAAAGACTATTCAGAAGTATGCGAGTCTGCCGTTCGTAGCTACTTCAGTGCGTGTCGAACACCGCCTGATAATCCATCAGTCGCGCTTTGATCGCTTTGAGCTCGGCATCCGTGGGATGGTCCGGGTCAACTACAGGAGGCAGGCTGCCAAATTTCATGAGGCAGGCCATCAGCAGCAGCCGCGCTTTTGTCGCCGTCAAGTTACTTCCGGCAAGGGTTAGATCCGTAGTGTCCGGCGGCTTGGTGAATCCTTCGGCGTTGCCCCGTCCGACGCGGACCACGGGCATGCCGGTGAGCACAGCGCGTTTCAAAGCTGCCGCCAGAGATTCCATCGGATTGCCATAGGGCGATACCCCCTCGACGACAAATCCCGCCAGAGGGAAGTCTTTCAGATTTTTCTCAATACGCGCAAAAATTTCCACTTCGGTGTTCGGATCGGCCTCCGGGCTCTCCGACAGGTAGCGGGCAGTTTTCGCAATCGTGACTTTTGGGATCGCGCTCGCAACCAGCTCGCCCTGGTCATTTTTGATCTTCACGGGCACCGAGCCAGGTTTTCCATTGACGCGCCCAACGCCCTCGACGGTCCTCGGTAGCCGGTTGATGTTCACCTCGGAGTTGTGCGTATGCCGCTTGGTGGATCGAAACGAGAGCACCGCAGGACCCGAGTTACCCAGACTTCCGATGATGCCACCATGGCCGCCGGTGGCTACATAACCGCCCGGTCGGGCATCTGCCTTTTGAACATCCCTTGCGGTGAAGATCTGCTTTTCCTGGATGACGACGGCGCCGACGTCATCGCTGCCATTCTTATCTGCCCAGACGCGCGAAACGAGATACTCCGCCGAGTGAACGATATTGAGGTCGCCGTCGTTGCCTATCGACCCATGCGGCCGCTGGGATGCGTTCCCGACAATGGGCACGGTGGTATCGATCAATAGGTTTAGCCAGTAAATGGACTCTTCGACGTTGGGACTTCCTTCGAGCCATACGGCGCCGGTGTATCGCCCGCTGCGCATCGCCTCTTGGACGACATTCGTCACCTGAGCGAGATGGCCCATGGACGGCGACTTGCGGATGTGAGCGGGGCGATAAGAGAAAAAGTTTCTTCCCAACGTTTCAGCCGAGATGTCTCCCTCGCCAGTATCCGTGCGTTCCGCTTCCAAAAGCCCATGCTTGTAACCGCCCGATGGAGCCGGACGATAAAAGTCAAAGTCGGCTTTGGCAGACAACAAATTGCCAGTGCCCTGATGACCAATACCGAAACGATCAATTTCTTCAAAGATGCGCGAGGCGTCGGGATAGAATGGCTGCCGGCAAAGATGAGCGGGCGCTAGTGGATAGGCCGCCTCGCTCTCCCAGGGTTGACCATCCGCTTGGCGAGCCATGTAAGGTAAAGGATAAGGACCATCCTCCGGAAGCAGAGTGACTTCATACACCGGAATGTCGCCTTGTCCTTGCGGTTGCTTGCGAAACACGCCGTCAGTACCGATATATCCGTCCGGAGGCGCGTACAGTTCTGCAGCATCCCGCTCCAGCGGGTGCGCGCTAAATTGCTTGATGTAAACCGTAACCGGGGCTGCCAAGTACTGAGGGCGCAGCACATCGAAGCGCGCCGGGCTGCCATCCGGATTCGAGCGAAGGCTCAAGCCATATTTTTTCCTGGCCTTGTTGCTGGTAACCAACGGCTCGCTGTTCTGTATGGTCGCCGTCGGACCTGAGAAGACCGCGATCTTCGGTCTTTGCGGCTGGGCTTTCGGATCGCTAACCATAGCATCATCTCCCTATTGAAAACCTAGATAGAAGATTCGTCACTTGATTTCTCTCAAGACCCGGTGCAGCGGTTCGAAATCAGCCACCTGGCTGAGGGGGATTTCGGCGCTACGACCTGAACTGGCACGCTCTTCGTTGACGATTTCCTGGAGGGTCGACGATTGAACCGTTCCATCTCGACTCATTCCGCGCACGATGAAATCGTAAGCCTGGACAACCGCCTCCTTGTCCCAACCGGCGAATTCTTTTAGGACGATCGGCAGCGCCTTATCTTTGTTTTCGTGGACATACATCATGCTGCGGACGGTCGCCCGGAGCATGCGCCGCAGCTGATCCGGCTGTTCTTTGATCTTTTTTTCGGTCGTGCTGAGTCCGTTGGTAGGCTGTCCTTCGCCCGCGAGATCCCCCATCCACATCAAATTGTTGAATCCCTGGCGCTGGGCGAAGAAGCTATGCGGCGGCGACAGCATGCCGGCGTCAATGGAACGGGCCTGAAGCGCGGCCAGCCGGAGGCTCGTGTCCCCCAGCGCCAAGATGATAGCGTCGCGGCTCGCGTCCAGACCGAAGTGCTTAAGGATCTTGCGCGCTCCGCTATCCGTGCTCGAGCCGAACGCCGATACGGCGATGCGCTTACCTTTGAGCTGTTTGACTTCGCGAATCTCGGGCTGAGAGAGAAGAAAAAATGGTTGTCGGTTGTTCAGAGCCAGCACCACCCGCACTGGCATCCCGGCCATCGCAGCGCGGATGGTCGAAGTGACAAGAGTGGTGTAATCGATCTCACCGGCTTGCAGCGCGGCATAATGAATGCCCGTGCGCATAACGATGAACTCCACGTTGAGCCCTTCCTTTTGATACAACCCGAGGCGGACGCCGGCGTAGAGCGCGCTGAAATCAACGAGCTTTCCCGGCATCGCCACTCGCACGGTCTCGGCTCGCAATGCCGGCTGCACCGGCAACATAGTGGCACCACCGGCCAATAGCAGCGCTGCTATCGGTCGTATCCAGGAAGCAGCCTTTCTCATTTACGTCTGGCTAATGTTTTTCAGGAAAAATAGCAAGCTAAAGATTAGCTCTGGATAGGATTTTTAAACCACCTTTTTTTCTGGCCCGAGCAATATCGCCGGACCGGTGGGATGTCAATCGTCTTTCTGTTTGATGAAAATCCCGATGTTGCTTCGGCCGGCTCGGGCGACGCAGCGATCGGAGGCGCGCGAAGTGTGCCGGATCACGCCGCTCGCTCGAACTCAGAGCGAGCGGCGCCGTCGGCTCCCGTTGGCAAGCGGTTTTCGGCTCCTCAGATTGTCTGGAATAAATCGAATCGCTGCGCAGGGGAGCGCGGCGGGGCGCGGGTGGGCAGGCTCAGATGGCTGCGAGCGACAGGTAAGGCTCTGTCAGCGTGTGGTTGCTTCGATCTCGCCCTTCATCATCATGTTGTAGCGGTTACGCGAGCCGTTGGGGGCGCGTACCACTTTGATCTGATCGCGCGTCAAAAAGCCTTCCAACATGTGCAACGCAATGTAGTGGGTGCCGGCAAAAAACGGCACGCCCACCGTGCGATTGGCCAGCTGCTGCGGCACGAATACCGGCGAACCCGGCCGCACCACGATCGCCGCATAGGTGATAATGGCACGGCGGCCGATCTGCCGGCTGCCAGCAGAGGTCGCACCGACCCGGCAGTAGTTACCCCACTCGCAGGCGTTATACATATCCGCCTTCCCCTGCTCGAATAGAGTCCCGTGGCTGCCAAATGGATCGACGCCCTTGGTCGAAGCGACGCGGTCTTTTACTTCTTTGACGCCCGCCTCATCGCGGTCCGCCCACTCGATCGCAAGCCCTTCTTTCTAAAACAAGCCTTCGTTATAGGCCACAAGTTCCGGCACCCCTAAAACGGTGAAGTGGTTTCTAATAATAGTTTTTTTCATCGACGGCTCCAAACTGAGTTTACGCGTAAGGTCACAATTTTCCGGTTTGTTCCCGGGCTTGATCGGAGCTATACCGCCGCAGGCGCGAAGCGTCGGGCGCGCAAGTGTTCGGTGGCACTCTCACGCTCCGCAAAAAACACTACTTCTTATGCTCACGAAATGTCACAGATCAAGACATTATTTCTGATGCCATCTCAGAAAGGATCATCTCTAAACTGCCATTTCCTGGTGCGCGCTTCGGCGCGACACGATCGAAGCACCGCTTTTAGTAACGTCGCCCCACTGCTCAACTGGAGGTCACCGAGGTGCGCCTCCATCTTGGCGTTGAACTCATCCAGCGCGCGAGCTTCGGCGGGCCCGTCAGTTCTTACGACGATATTGAACGGTCCGTCCGCATCGACGATGGGTTGGTAGCGCGGATGCAACGGGAGTTGGTGTAATTCTTGTTCCAGGTCTTGAACTTGCTCTTTCAGGGTCTCGTTGTAAATCGCCAGTTTTTCGTCGGTCAGGCGCTTGACATTGCCTTCTTCACGCTGAATCCATTCCATCTCAAGCCGCAGCAGCGTGTGCATATCGCTGTTGCGATAAGCGACAGTGAGCTGCTGCATGAGAGCCTCTTTTTGCTTCTTGAGCTGGGCGTCCGGTTCGAGGTCGGGATGCAACACTCTGGCAAGCTGCTTGTAGATCGTTGCCACGGTCTTTTTGCGCAGCTCCTCGGCGACCCTCTCACGTTCTTCTTTTTGCAGCTGACGTGGCGTTTTACGGCGCGATTGGGCAGGCGACTCTCGACCTTCTTCAGCCTGCTCCCGAAAACGATTCATCATTTCGGCGGCCTTCGCCGCCATGCCTTCGTCGCTCATGCCTGGCTTAATGTCTGAAAGGTCGATGTTAATCCCAAGATCGTCAAACGCCGCTGCGATCTCGTCGCGCGCGGCCTCGAACTCTTCGTGTTGCGCCTCTTCCAAGCTGCGTCCATTGACGCGCTCGAACAGGGCGCGAAGATCGTCTTCCAATAACGAACCCTCCGCGGCAAGGATTTCCTCCAGCTGCTCCGCAATGATCTCGCAGAGCATCGAACGATCTTTTTTCCCCTTGACGCGCTTGTCGTCTAAAAAAGCCGCGAGAGCGCGCACGAACCCTTTGCGCAGTTCGGTTTGACGGCGCCGGCGCGGATGGAGATGGGTGCCGTAATAGGCCAGAGCATCGTCGAGCCGCCGCGTCTCACGTTCAAGTTCTGACCGGAGCGCTTCGATCTTTTTGACCAGACGATTGAAAGTCTGCTGGGTTTTGGTCAGACGCTGACCGAGCCGTGACACTAATGTCAATCCCGTCGACTCCTTGTCCGAGAGCCCAACGCTGTCGTCGAATAATGTAAACTGTTCGTTCGCCATCGCCGCTCCGATTTTGCTCCGATCTGCCAGCGTATCGCCGTCAGGCATTTCTTCAGACACCGTGTAGGTTATTAGATTGAGCGAAAAGTTTCCATGATGCAAACCGTCCGGGCGTCAGAAACCAGAAAAATGGCACGTTGTTGACTAACGAGACAAACTCCGAGCCAGCATCTTAGAAATGCCAGACGTCGATATCCCGAGCTGTCGCGCCGCCTCCGCCATCGTCAAGCCAAAATCCTCAACCAGTCGCTGAGCGATCTCAGCTCTGACGCCGGGTAGCTCAGCCCGTCGGCTCCCGCTTCGCAACTCCGTCAGCGAAACTCCGTGCTTCTTGCAGGCCTGCGCAACCACACGCTCAGCCCGCCCACCGCGCCCCATGGCCGCTTGCTGCCGTTGGGTGCGCGCCTCCGCCTCCTTCAATATCCGCTCCGCAAACTCCCCGCTCCCAAGTATCCGCTCGTCCGTCAACGCTCGCGCTTTGCGCTGGCGCTGGGATTTTACTTCCGCCCATCCCCCCATCGACCGCACCAACCCGCCTCCCACCAGCTCCGGGCGCCGCCCCAGCGCGACTCCTTCCCCAACAAACCGCCGGTACGCCGCCTTCGCCTCGCTCTCCCGCGCGCCAAACTGCGCCAGCACACTCGCGCAGTCTTGCCATTCACATGTCACCGTCCCCAAGACCGCGCCATGCCCACAGTAGGGATACTTCTCCAACTCCCTCAGATCGTTCACCAGCTTCACCCTGAGCGGGTTGAGATGAATATAGCGCACCAGCTCGGTAAAATAGCTGTCACCGTCACAGACAATCGACTTATAGCGATTCTGGAATAAATGCCCGTACCGTCGATGCCGCAAGTTGTAGCCCACCGCATATCCGGTCAGAAGCCGCCGCATAAATTTCGCAAGTCCCAAACTTCCGCTGCTCAGCAGCATATGCGCATGGTTGTCGAGCAACGCCCACGCATAGATCGGCGTTGCCATCTCAACAGCCAATTCTCCCAGTCGCCGCACGAATTCTCGTCGGTCCTGCTTGTCATCGACGATTCGCATCCGTCCAATGCCCCGGATCATCACGTGGTGCAATGTCGCCGGACTATCCAATCTCGCTTGTCTCGGCATACCTCTGAACTATGCCTCTCCCCGTATCGGTTCACACTCTTTTATTTGTCCTGCTAGTCAACAACGCCGAATTCCTCCGCAGCCGAGCGCTCTTCAACCCATTTGCGCTAAGAACAAATCTTTGCGTCGGAAATTCCTTTTGACACGCGACTTTATTCGACTTAGTCAAGCTAGTCAAGTACGTCCCCCGCGAATGCCCGCCGTCGCAGTTTAGGTAGACGCCATCGAGTACCAGGCAATGCAGAGTGTGAACCTGGTCACCAACAACGAGACAGAATTCCGGCGAGTGTCTGGCCTTCGCGTGGAAAACTGGACCTAGGATCTCCAGCTATCTGAGCACCCGATCCGCTCTGGCCAATACGTTTGGCGGTATTGTCACACCGATCTGCTTGGCGGTTTTCAAATTGACCACAAATTCAAATTTCATCGGCTGCTCGATGGGAAGATCGGCGGGCTTTGCACCTTTGAGTATTCTGTCTACGTAGTGTGCAGCGCGCCTGGAACTCTCATTATCGTCGGCTGAGTAAGATATCAGACCGCCTGCTTCGACGAAGTCGCTGCGCTCGTTCATCGATGGCAGTCGATTCTTAATGGCAAGGTCTGCAATCTGCTTCATGTTGCTGATAGTTAAGCTACTGCTGATCGGAATGAGCGCGCCCGCCCGCTCCTTGGCGGCGGCGTGAAAGGCGCGCTCGAAATCGAGGTTTAGGTCCCGTAGTTCCAGGGAGTGAATTTTTATCTTCAGCAAATGAGCGGCAGCTTCATACTCTTTAAAAGCAATAGTCGGCCCCGGCCCCTTTGCATCCCAGAGAACACCGACGCGCGTTAATTTTGGAACCACCTCCTTAAGCAGTTCCAGCCGTTTTCCGCTCAGGTCTCGGGTGAGTCTGGTGACGCCCGTGATATTTCCTCCAGGACGCGCCAGGCTGTCTACTATTCCGGTCGCGACTGGATCATTGGTCGTTATCATGACAACCGGGATAGTTTTGGTCGCCTGCTTGGCCGCGCGGAGCGTCGACAGGGTTGAAACGACCAGAACATCTACCTTCAGTTCCACAAGTTCAGCAACAAAACCTGGCGCCCTGTCCTGTTGCCCCTCAATGTAACGATATTCGAAATGGATGTTCTCGCCTTCAATATAGCCGAGATCTCGCAGCGCCTGTCGAAATACATCCTTCTGAATGGCAGCGGAGGTTGATGCGATATATCCTATCCGAGCGACTTTCTTTGGTTGCTGCGCCTCGGCAATCGCGCTAAGCACCAACAGCACGGCGCAAAGCACAAGGACCGCTATTTTTCCGTTCATGTTTTCCTCTCCTCTTTCCACTCGACCCTTGTCACTCGACCCTCTCTCACTTGATCACTCTATTCGCTCTTAGTAGCACGTTCGGCGGAATCGTGATGCCAATCTGCTTTGCCGTTTTTAAATTGAACACCAGCTCGAACTTTGTCGGTTGCTCGACAGGAATATCAGCGGGCTTTCTTCCCTTCATAATCTTGTCGACGATAGCCGCCACACGACGATTCACGTGGCACGGGACGTACTTGACTAACTTGACAAACTCCGGCTCAACAACTTTGAGACCCCAGAAATCGAGATGCCCACTTGCCGTGCCGCCTCGGCCATCGAAAGTCCGTAATCCTCAACCAATCTCCACGCAATCTCGGCTCTCACTCTCGACATCACCCCTCTTCGACTTCCGCTGCGCAGCTCCGTCACGGATACGCCACGTCTCTTGCAACCTTCAACCACCACGCGCTCCGCTTGGCGCTTAATCTTCTTTAACCCCGCTTGCCGCATCATGCGCGCATCCGCCTCTTTTAAAACGCGCTCGACAAATTCGCCGCTCCCCAAAATTCGGTCATCGGTAGCCTCGCTCTCTGCTCTCCCTCTTGGGCTGTTAGCCAACGACCATTCCCCACTCCCGCGCCGACGCGCCCCTCCCACCAACGCGGGCCGCCTCCCCAACGCCACACCCTCCGCCACATACCGACAGTATGCCTCCATGCTGATTCCTTCACTTTTGCCAAATTGCGCCAGCACGCCGTCACGGTCTTGCCACTTGTTAACTTGCTTACCGAGAATCGTGCCATGCCCGCAATACGCATAACGCTCCAACTCCCGCAGATCCTTTGCCAATCCCACCCGCAGCGGATTCAGATGAATGTAGCGCACCAGCTCGAGCTATAATCAAAAAGTGTGGAAATAGGAAATAAGTAGGCGTACCCTTTCGTAAACCCAAAACGAAAGGCTTCCTGTTGGAGCAGGCAGAGAAAGGATACGCCGATGACAGAGAAACATATTGTTGGCAACGAATCAAAAAGGATCTTCTACGAGGAGCTCGAGGAGTACGCCCGGGGCAAGATCCGCGAGCACTTGCAGGATTTGTTAGAGCAGGAAGTGACCGAATGGTTGGGGCGGGAAAAGAGCGAGCGCAAAGGAAATGCAATGGAACAGTCCGGGTACCGCAACGGTTACGGCAAGCCGAGGCGGTTCACGACGAGGCTGGGGACTATGGAGGTGCGCCGGCCGCGGGTAAGAAACTTGGATGAGCGTTTTGTTTCGAAGGTCTTGCCGTTGTTTAAGCGGCAAAGCAAAGAGGTGCGGGGATTGATTCCGGAGCTTTATTTACACGGCCTGGCGAGTGGGGATTTTGAGTTAGCGTTGCGGGGACTATTGGGTGAAGGGGCGCCGCTATCGGCCTCTTCGTTGCAGCGGCTCAAGGAGAAATGGCAGGGGGAGTACGAGCAGTGGAAGAGCACGGGGATTGAAGAGCAGGACTGGTGCTTCCGGAGGAGTTGAGGCGGCGGGAGAGCCGGCTTAAGCGGATTGGGGAGGCCAAGCGAGCGGGAGGAAGAAGCCCGCCGCGATGCGCAGGAAACGGGCAAAGAAGAGGCCAAGCCCGAGGACAAAAAGCAATACAACTTTACCGATCCCCAATCACGTATCATGAAGGGGAGGGATGGATTCGTGCAGGGTTACAATTGCCAGGTAGCTGTGGAAGAGAGCTTTCAACTGATTGTGGGTCAGGCGGTAACGCAGCAGGTCAATGACAAACAACAGCTTAAGCCGATGGTAGAGGCCATCAAAGAGCAGGCGGGGCAGAAGCCAGAGAAAGTTTTGGCGGACAGCGGCTATTGTTCGAAGGACAATCTGCAGTATTTGGAACGGCGGCAGATTAATGGCTATGTGGCAACCGAGAGACAAGAGCACGGACAAAACCGGGCTCCTTGTAAGCGTGGGCCTCTGCCCAAGGGAGCGGGCCCGGTAGAGCGGATGAAGCGCAAGCTCCAGACCCAGGTCGGGCGAAGGATCTATGCTCGGCGCAAAGCGATTGTGGAGCCGGTATTCGGACAGATCAAACAGGTGCGAGGGTTCCGGCAATTTCTGCTGCGGGGACTTGAGAAAGTTCAGATGGAATGGGCGCTGGTTTGCCTGACCCATACCGTTCTCAAGATGTATCGGATCTGCTGCGCTACGTGATGGGGCAGGGCACCCCCATAATGAACTCGAACGGGATCGTACGCACTGAAAACTAATCTTCATGTTGTTTCAGGTCACGTTTTACACGGCCAAATTATCGCGGCGGTGCCATTCCGAGAACAGATTGGTCTTCAATCGGTAATTTCTCAGACAGGCTCCTAGGCTGGCGTAAAACTTTTTTCACCATTTTGGTGGATCAGGGGGACAATAAGCAACTACGTTGTGCTCCTCAATTATGTCCTTCGATAGAGACTCAAGATCAGGAAACAACGTAAGCCTTTTGAAGCCTAGACTTGCAAGATTACTTAGAAGAGTTTTTTTTGGCTCTTGGGTTCCACATATCGGATGAGATCCTTAGGATCGGTTAGTACCTCAGGAATGGTAGTTCCATCTCTCGCTCTTGGATGAATTGTAAACGCACTCTGCTGCGCGACCATCCTTGAGAAGTTCAGAGGGGGATCAACAGCGAGGGGATACTTCGGTATCTCTTTGAGCCCCATCGTGTCAGCGAATCGCTCAGGTTCGTGCTGCGCTGGTTCGGCGGCTAGGTATTGTAAGATTCGACTCCGCGGGAGCGGAATGCCTGCGACCCCGTTACGTGCATTGAGTGCGTCCGGGTAGATAGCCCACAACTCACCATCCTCCTCGAAATCATTACTCACGGCAAAGTAAAGTGCACAAAGAGCATTTTTTGACCAGTCCAACAATCTGGTTGGAGTCCCGAAATGCTGCATTAAGAATAACCAGGCCACATGATCATCCTTGTCAGGCGTTGCGGATTCGAATGCAGGTGCTTGTCGCTTGAAGCTCTCGATTATTGAGAACTCTGCTTTTGAACGAAAGCTGTGGTAAGGCTCCGACTCATACTTCGGTCGAAATATTCCAGGCGTCAGTTGACAATAAGGTCTCGACTGCCCTCTGAACCAACTTCGGGTTAGAGTTGTAGCAATGGTGACTGCTTGATCAATTTTGTGGAGCTCGTAGGTTGTGGTCATACTCTATCTCATAATCTAGCCTTTTGCGATGACGATTGTAAAGCGCAGAGACGCCGCACTGGGGATGGAAATCACAGCAAGCCGTCCGCTACAAACACAGGTATCGTCAGGATCAAACTCCTGTGCCGGAAACGCGAGACGGTACCGTCTAAGTTCAGGTGCCAATAATCAGGCTGCTAATGCTTGCCTAACGCACCACGGCGAAGCGATTAGTTCAGCAAGGTGCCCCAGCGTCCTACAAGTAACTATGTGATGCTTACCCGACTTTCTCACCGAGTTTTTGGCGAAGTGTCTCATCCGTCCAAGCAAGAAGTGCCAGTTCAAACGCCGGCACCTGGGATCCCGTCGCCTCAATGTAGCGCTGAGCGAGTTCAACCAGATGTGCAGGTGCCTGGCGCCCCGTGACATCGGTGACCATTCCTAGACTACCCTCGGACGCAAGCGGGCGAAACTCTCCAGTCAAAGTGCCATCTGGGTTAATGATTCTGATAAGTTTCCTTGGGTCTGTCTCATCTACGACTATTGGACGTTGCAGCTTCACCGCGCTCGCACCCGTGATTCTAGCCGCTAATTGTACCAGTCGTGGGTCCGCCGGCATATACACAATACCGAAATCATTTGAGCCGTTGTTTACATCGCATCTGACAACTCGGCCAACGATTTGTCGGAATGAAAGCTCAGCGATGATGTTCGTTGCATAGACCACCGACCGCAATCGTCTTATGTCCACTCCTTCGGACACCATGGCAACGGAAACAAGCCATGCCGCCGAGCTACGGGTAAAAGTCTCGATTGCCTTCGCGCCAGCAAGATCGTTAGCGTCATTGAGACGACTGTAGGCTACAACGGGTCTAGATCCAGTTACTTTGGTGAGGATTCGTGCGACCGCATCAGCATGATCGCAGTCCATGCAGACAATCAGTCCACCGGCGTCCGAGTCAGATGAGACGCGCAGGCGTGCTAGGTCGAGATCTGCTTGGCGAATCATGAACTCAAGGAGGTTACCTCCCGCATCGAGCGCTGTGCGTAGGCGATAGGACTCGCCTCTTTCAGTAAGATCATCGTCGAAAGTTACCTTGTGAATCCGCCAATCAGGCGTTTGGAAGGTGGTGGATCCGCCGATCTGCACGAACCGCACTGGTCGGCAAGCGCCGTCGGTGAGTGCGTCACCGTACGAGTAAACGAAATCGGGAACTACTTGACCTTCGACATCGCGGACAAAAACTATAGGATCGTCCTTCCGGAAAGCTGTGCCCGTAAGTGATAGGACGCGACACGCAGCAGCGCTAAAAGCCTGTTGAGCAGCAAGCCCGAAGGAGTGACCGACTCCCGCATGGTGAACTTCATCGAGAATCACCAACGTTTGGTAACCCGGCTCAGCTGCCAACGCCTCCATCTGTGTCGTGTTACTGCATAGGGTTGCCCAGGTGAACGCGGCTCCACAGGACGTCTCATAGATAGGCTCGGTAGGGCGCCAACTGGAGGGAGCCAACGGTAACTTCGGTGCGCCGCCCTGTCCATCCGCTTCCTGAACCCATTGCTGCACGATTCGTACGGTTGGTGCAGCTACGAGTATACGATTGATTTCGCCCGACTCAAACATCCGATAGGCAGCCTCAAGCGCAAATCGAGTTTTTCCCGCGCCCGGACAAGCTTCGATAAGAACTGGATCGGTCGTGTCGTGAAGCAATTTGAGTGCTCTCAGTTGCCACTCACGTAGTCGGCCATCCCCGGCACGGATTTCGCGCTTCTCTGGAATGATGTAGACCGCGACTTCGCGATTTCCTTTGCGTCGGTTGCATGCGACACATCGCGCATGGAGGTTTTCCATGGTCGTGCGCCCGCCTTTAGACCAAGGGATAATGTGATCTCCTTCGATCAGATCTCGCGGTATCGCACGGTGACAATCGATGCAGCAGCGATTTTGGCGAAGCCAGGCGGCTGTAACCTCGGATCTCGTAAACCATCGTCTACGCGGATCAAGCATCATAGACTGGCGCTTTCTGACTGTGCTGCCTTGGCTGACTCGCGAAGGAGAGGATCGTTGACAACATCCCAAGCTGTGAGTGAACTCTGGTGCCGAGCCCTCAGGTAATAAAGCGCAGCACGGAAAACAACCGGGTCTAATTGCTCGCCGGTCTCAAGGAACACTGTCGTGAGAGTAGGAGCAGAGACAAACTGACTGGGACCGGGATCGAAACCCGCAGGTAAGAGCGTACGAAGTCTAACCCTTTCCGAGTCTTGCTGCTTTGAGAATGGGCGTGCCCCGCCGCCATCAGGGATCACCACAAGCGGGGGTGAAACACCCGCAACAGAGGCTGCTTGGCTCAGAACCCTGCATGCTCTCTCAAACATACCAGGGATCACACGCTCGCATGAGTAAACGTACACAGCGGGAACTGGCGGCCGAATTCGTCTCCATGCATCCTTGGAGAGATACCACCGTCCACGTTTCGGAGAACTAGCAGGCATCTTCTCGCGTTTAGGCGGAAAGCCCTGAGGGTAATGATATAACCTGGTAGACCATCGACCTGTCATTTCCCACACAACAGTACGGATTGGTCCCTGTCTACCGTATCGGTAGTCGACGTCGGTGATGAATCCGAAGGCGTTCCGCTTAGATCGCCGTTCGATCTGGAGAACTGCGTCGGCAATTGAGAAGGCTGCCTTGGCCCACTCAAGTGAATACACATGAAAGTCAGGTGGACCGCCAATCAGGGCGAATCGAAGCCGTACAGGGAACACGGTCTTGCGTGTGGTCATTGGCCATACTCGCCAGCTAGTGCTAGTCCACCCGCAGTTTTCGTTGAATCTTCTTACTCACGATGGAAATCAGAAGTTCAATATTCACTTTTGCCTCGACTCCCAAATCTTCAGCACCCACTTTTGGGTTTCTTCTTGCTTGTCTCCCATGCCCGGATCAGCATCGGGGGAAGGCATACTCTTTTCCCGGCACGCGCTGCTGCTCAGTCACCACCTCGCCGATGGGAATGTCGGTGCGGAGCGACTGCCGATCAATGGCCGGAATTACGGTATGCGTCAAGGTCTGACCTTCTTTCGAGAGAAACCAATTGACGAACAGTTTTGCGGCGTTGGGGTGCGGCGGATTGGCAAATACGGATATGCAACAACTGGAGCCCCCGGCGCGAATCATGCCGATTTGTTTCGGCAAAAGAACTCGTTTGATCGGCAACCCCTTTTGCCATTATACTCCTCGGTTCCCGTGGCGATGGCCTGGAGCGGATAGCGGCCGCTCACCAGCCAGGTTTCGAGGATGCGCCGGTCGTCCGTGAACGTCACGCCGACGTTGAGCATGTAGGTACGCACCCATTCCGGACCGCGGTCTTCGAAGTAGCTATCGATCATCTGGCGGATTCCCGAAGGGTCGCCCATGCCCTGGCCGGCGATTTTCCCTTTCCACCGCGGATCGAAAAAGTCGGATTGCTTCTCGATGGCGCCATGTCGGCGGCTGTGATCTTATCCGTGGTTGTGCCACGACTCGTATTGGTCCTCTTTCGTCGCATGATAATGAATGTTAATTTAGAAAACTTGTCGCCGTACCAATGGCGGCCGAGAAACGAAGCCTATTTGTCAAGCACTTCCGGATGAATGAGCAAAGCTGTATAGGAAATTTAAACCACCTTTTTTTCTGGCCCGAGCAATATCGCAGGACCGAGAGAGTTGTCAATTCTCTTTCTGCCTGATGAAAATCCAATTGTTGTTTCGGTCGGCTCGGGCAGCGCAGCGGTCGGAGGGGCGCGAAGTGTCCTAGATCTAGATCACACCGCTCGCTCGAACTCAGAGCGAGGGGCTCCGGCGGCTTGCGTTGGCAACCGGTTTTCGGCTCCTCAGATTGTCTGGAATAGATCGAATCGCCGCGCCGGGTACGCGGCGGGGCACGGGTCGGTAGGCCGAGATGGGTGAGGATCTTGTCGATCACAGGAGGATCTTCAATCGCTGCCCTTCGACGAAGGCTCAGGACAGGCGATGATCTTCAAGGCGCCGCCGCAGTTGGGGCAGCGTTCCACGTCGATATCGAAGACCCGTTTGAGCAGCCTGGCCCAACTCAGGCGCGCCGGCGCGCTTTGCGCATGAGCGTGATCGTTTGCGGGCTAGGAATAGCCCTCAATCATTACGCCACGTGTGCGCTTCCAGCACACACGTGGCTATGCGCCTTTAGTAATGTATTGCTTACCTTTACGAGTTAATCGCCACGCTGATTTCGGACCGGAAAGCTTTGGAACTCTCTCCAGCAATCCGCCGTCTTTTAATTTATAGAACTCTATCTTGACCAGATTTTCGGATTTGATTCCGGTTAACTCCCTGGCTTGCTGATTAGTAATCCGATCATTCTTCTTAAGGAACTCTAGTATTGCTTCTGATGGGGCTGCCAGCGGAACATGAGGCAATACGACTTTGACGTAATTGCCCTCCTCGAAAATCTCTGGATTTTTGAGTCCCCACTCTTTCATCTTTTGAAACGTGGTGTTCAAGCCCTCACCGAGATCTTTATTAGGCGCGTCCTTATATCGATTTAGCGTGCGTACGATCTTGGGGTTTCTTGAATATCGAGCATCTAAGATGTTCTGTACATTGACATAGCCCGGCAATCTACCCGGGCTAAGTACTTCAATCCGATTGTCGAAGATTAGGATTTGAATATCATCTGAAACAGAATAGTCTCGATGGATCACCGCGTTTACAATGACCTCCCAAATAGCCTCGGGAGGAAAGCTTAGTTTCTTTAAACCATCGGCCGTCCATACTTTGACCGCAGACATGATTTCTTCTACTGCACTCACGGTCTGATGAATGAGCGGGTACAAAGGTCCTTCAATTGTTTTTTGTTGCGCTAAATGCTCACGCTCTGGATCATCTTCTTTGGTTTCATACCGAGTGATCTTTACGGAGCATTTACGTGGCACGACCGCGCTGGGTGC
>DATBLC010000335.1:0-7984 GCA_036555515.1 Binatia bacterium | reverse complement strand
AGATGATGGGCTTGCGCAAAGCCTGGACCCTGAACGCGGAGCTGGCCGCCATGGCGCGCTTGACCAAACGGCAGGAATTCAACAAACACCTGGAAGAAGCCAAGAAGCGAGGCGGTGTCAAAGCATTCATTCAGGAACGCGACAGGCCGTTCCAGCCGGAGCCTTTCGGCCCGCGGGCGCGGAAAAAGGGCTGAGCCATTTGTGCGGATGAAGACCGCTGGAGCGGCAATGCGGCGCGATGATGTCCGCGCTTATATTTTATTCAGCCCAGAAAATTGATAGGAGTCAATTCGAATATTTGCGCCCCGGCGCGCAAGAGCGCCGAGAAAATTCAGAGGATGAAATCAATGACCAATGACTACAAGATTATTGACGGCGACGGCCACGTCGTGGAAGATATCGCCGCCATTTGGAAATACATGCCCGACGACTACGCCGGAAAAAGTTTTTCCGAAGCCCGGGGCAAGAGCCCGTTTCCGCCCATAGACCACTTGCATTCGGCCAATCGTCATTTCACCCCCAAGGGCGCGTTTGCCAGCGTCGGCCGCGAAGGATGGGAGCTTTTTCTCGAGGACGTGGGCATAGGCACTACGGTCCTCTACACCAGCGCCGGCCTCGCCTTCGGCAAGATCGTCAGCCGCGATTGGGCCATCGAGCTGGCCCGCGCCTACAACAACTGGCTCCACGACACTTATTTATCGAAAAGCCCGCGCTTCAGAGCCATGGGCTTGATCCCGCTTCAGGAACCCGCGGAGGCGGTGATCGAGCTGCGGCGCATTGTTCGCGATCTCGGCTTCTGCGGCGCCATGCTGCCTTCCATGGGCGTCAACATGCCGCATCTGGGCTCGCCAAAATACTGGCCCATCTATGGCGAGGCGGAGCGCCTGGGCTGCGCCCTGGCGATCCATGGCGGCGCCCACGAGAATCTGCTGATGGATGATATGAGCCCCTACGCCGTAGCCAACGCTCTGGGCCATCCCATGAGCCAGATGATCGGCTTCGCCGGCATTATCTTCAACGGCATATTCGACAAGTTTCCCGGCTTGCGCGTTGGTTTCATGGAGGCGGGCTGCGCGTGGCTGCTCACCTGCATGGAACGTTTCACGGGCTCGTGGGAAAGCCATGTCCAATACGATCCGCGCGGCCGCTTTTTACAATTGAAAAAAGGCGAGAAGATCATCGATTATATTTGCCGCCACATCGACGACGGACGCATCTTTGTCGGCTGCGAGGGCGAAGAGTTGAGCATCGCCGAGGCGGTGCGCGTCACCGGCAACAAACCCTACGTATTCTCCACCGACTATCCCCATGAAGTCGATGCGCAGACATGCAAACATGAGCTGCATGAGCTGCGCGAAAATACCAAACTCACCGAGGAGGACAAAAAGGCGATTTTGTCCGGCAACTCGCAGCGGTTCTATCAGTTAACGCAGTGAGTCTTGGAATGGAGTCCCTTACCCGAGACACGAGACCCTAGACGCGGAGCTGTATTGGAGTGTAGTCATGACAGAGCACAAACATAAGATCATCGACGGCGACGGGCATGTTGTAGAGGATCATTCGGAAATCGCTGCGCGTATGCCGCAACAGTATCGTGACCGTTTCGGCTCCAGCCGCAGTCCTTATCCGCCCAACGACCACTTGCACGCGGCCAATGCCCACTTTCTGCCACCCGGGGCGTTCGCCAAGGTGGGCCGCGAGGGTTGGATTGATTTCATGGAAGATGTCGGCTTGACCAGCGCGGTTCTATACCCGACCAATGGTTTGTCATTTGGCCGCGTCGTCAGCTTGGACTGGGCCATCGAGCTGGCGCGCGCCTATAACGACTGGATGCAAGACGAGTATCTCGGCAAGAGTTCGCGCTTTCAGGCCTTGGGGCTGATCCCGCTGCAAGAGCCGCAGGAGGCCGTGAAAGAGCTGCGCCGCATCGTCAAAGAGTTGGGCTTCTGCGGCGCTATGTTGCCAAGCACGGGAGTCATGGGCGCGCAGAATCATCTCGGCGACGACCGTTACTGGCCGATCTACGAAGAAGCCAACCGGCTCGGATGTTGCCTTGGCATCCACGGCGGCGTGCACGATCATATGGGCCTGGACGATATGACCCCCTATGCGCCGGTGAACGCGCTCGGGCACCCCTTCGGACAGATGGTCAACTTTGCCGGTATATTATTCAACGGCGTCTTTGATAAATATCCTAAAGTGCGCTTCGGTTTCATGGAAGCGGGTTGTAGCTGGTTCGTCAACTGCATCGAGCGCTTTGAACGCTCTTGGAGCAGCCACGTGCAGTACGATCCGCGCGGACGATTCCTCAAGCTGCGAGCAAACGAGTCAATTCCCGATTATATTAAACGCCACGTTGACGAAGGCCGCATCTTTGTTGGCGTCGAAGGCGATGAACTGACGCTGCCGTTCGCTGTGAGCGTGGTGGGCAACAAGCCGTTTATTTTTTCGTCGGACTTTCCCCACGAAGTCAATAACGAGACCTGCAAAGCCGAGCTTGAAGAGCTGGACGAAAACGAACGGCTGACCAAAGAAGACAAAGACGCGGTCCGCTATCGCAACGCCGAACGATTTTACGGCTTGGCGCCGGCCTAGTCAAAGCTCTTCTTCTAGCCACGCGGTGCGTCGTTCCAGCGGCCATGGCGCGCTTACACACTGAGAGTGCAAGCGGTTCAAGCCGTTCAAATCGTTCGAACGATTTGAACGGCTTGAACCCGGATTTCGCAGTTGCGCTAAGCAGGAAGCGCGAGGCGCAACCCTTCCGTAGCAAAGTCTCAGCCGAAGGCTGATCCGCCTGTGGCGGAGATGCCGTCTGCCTTTGAGCAGACAGCGATCAGCGGTGCTTGGATGGAACGTTAAAGCTCGTAACAGCGAAGTGCGTAAGCGTGCCTACTCCTGTCTCGCGTCTCGTTCAGCAGAGACAGTAGCTTTACCGGCAAATTTTGGGGTAAATTAATCGAGGTGCCATATGCTCGCCCACGTCGGCCTCATCGTCAGCGACATTGAGAACAGCAAAAACTTCTACCGCGAAGCCCTAAAGCCCATCGGCTACGAAATGCTGCGCGAGTACGGCGTAACACCGACCCGGCCCGCGGCCAGCGCGGGGTTCGGCGAGCCGCCGCGCGCCGATTTCTGGATCTACCAGGGCAACCCGGGAATGGTAACCGCCCATGTCGCTTTTCAGGTTGGCAAACGCGCGCTGGTCGATGCGTTTTACCAGGCGGCGATGGCCGCGGGCGGGCAGGACAATGGCAAACCCGGTCTCAGGCCGAAATACAGCCAAAACTATTACGGCGCCTTCGTGCTCGACCCGGATGGATACAACATCGAAGCTGTATGCCGCGAGGCGGAATAGCGGGCAAACAAAATCTTCCAGTTGTTCTTTTTCAGTGCCGATCACAGCGGAAGAAAAATTGACCGGCAATGACAAACGAGGTAATCTTGCTGAAAGTCATTGGCCGCGAGCAGTCTATTGTCCAAAACCAACATTCGTTTCGCCGTCGTCTGTATCCTGTTCTCTGCTTTCTATCCCGGTTGCCGTATTTTTCCCGCATCTGATTATCCTCCTGGCTATCTCGTCGCCGGCATCGAGAGCCAACCACTCAACCTCGATCCGCGCTTCGCCACCGATGCCAATTCCGCGCGCGTCGGTGGTTTGATCTACAATTCTTTGCTGCGCGCCGACGAGCACGGGCATTTTAGAGAGGAACTCGCCGAGCATTGGCGGATGCCCGACGCCCGGACTTACGATTTCGAGCTGCGGCGCAATGTCAAATTTCATGATGGCCGGGCGCTGACGGCGCGCGATGTGAAGTACACTTATGATTCGATTGTCGACCCCCACAACCGCTCGCCCAAACGCGGCTCGCTCAAGCCCCTCGAAGCGGTGGAGCAACTGTCGGGACATCGGGTGCGTTTTCGTCTCTCGGCGCCCCACGCTCCGTTCGTGGAACAATTCACGATTGGCATCGTCCCAGCGGGTTCAATGAGCGGAGGGGCGAACGCGCGCACGCCGCCCGCCGGTTCCGGTCCGTTCATGTTCGCGTCATCGGAGCCGGGAGAAAACGTTGTTCTAAAAGCCAACCCCGTATATTGGGACGGCACGCCCAAAGTAACCGGCCTGGTGTTTAAAATCGTGCCCGACGCCATGGTGCGCGTGCTTGAATTCAAGCACGGCTCCATCGATTTTTTGCAGAACGACATCGAGCCCGACATGCTACCCTGGCTAAGAAAAAACACCGGCGCGTCGGTGGAAACCCGGCAAGGGACGTCCTTTCAGTACATCGGCGTCAACTTAAATCACCCAATTCTGCGCCACCGAAAAGTGCGCCAGGCCATCGCCCACGCAATCGACCGCGAACGCATCATTCGCCATCTGCTCAAAGATCTGGGCACGCCCGCCAGCGGGCTGCTTTCACCGCTCAACTGGGCCTATGAAAGCGCGGTTGATTCCTGGCCGCATGATCCCGGGCGCGCCAAGCGGCTACTCGACGAAGCGGGCTTTTCGGATCCCGACGGCGACGGCCCCTTGCCACGCTTTAAGCTTTCCTTCAAGACCACGAATATCGACCTGCGCCGGCGCATTGCCGAAGCGTTCAAGGAACAACTGCAAGCGGTAGGCATCGAACTGGAAATCCGCAGCTATGAATGGGGCACTTTTTATAGCGACGTAAAGAAAGGAAACTTTCATCTTTTTTCCCTGGCCTGGGTCGGCGTCATGGACCCCGATATTTATTTCCAGATCTATCATTCCGGCAGCATCCCGCCAGATGGCGACAACCGCGGCCACTACACCAATCGGGAGCTCGACCGTTTGCTCGAGCGCGGCCGGCGCGCCGTTGATATTGAAGAGCGGCGCGCCATCTACGGCGAAGTGCAAAAGATCGTCGCCCGCGAACTGCCGTACATTCCGCTCTGGTGGGTAAAAAACGTCATCGTTCAACGACCCGCGCTCAGCGGCTTCGTTCCTTACCCCGACGGCGATCTGATTTCGCTCAAGAACGTCTCATTTCATGCACGTTCCGCAGGATACTGAAAAACCCATCGTGCAGGCTGGTCAAAAAGACTCAGAGGCGCGAGGCGCGCGAACAAAAATGGGGTGTTGGAGTAACCGACTAAAGGAATATTGGGGCTCGAACCCATCACTCCGCCACTCCATCATTCCAGTACTCCAGTCCCAATGTGGCGATGAGCGCAACGAAGCATATGAGTCTTTTTCAGCCGCCTGACGGGCGCCGGCCGTCTTGAAGCGCTATCTTGTACGCCGCCTGGCGCTGCTTTTGCCGACCTTGCTGGGCGCGTTGACGCTGGTGTTTTTCCTCATTCACGCGGTGCCCGGCGATCCAGTGGAAGTGATGCTCGGCGAGACCGCCGGCGCCGCTGACAAGGAAGAATTGCGCCGAAGCCTGGGCCTCGACCAGCCGCTTTACACGCAGTACCGAAATTTTCTCACCGGCTTTGTAACGGGCGATCTGGGACGGTCGCTTTACGAGCAGTCCGGTGTCGCCGAGCTGATTCGCGCGCGCCTGCCGGCGACCTTCGAGCTCGCGCTCTGCGCGCTAGTCGTGGCGATCTTGCTATCCTTTCCCCTCGCATTCCTTGCCGCGGCAAAGCGCGGCACATGGCGCGACCGAGGCGCGTTGCTTTTTTCTCTTGTGGGACTGTCCATGCCGAATTTCTGGCTGGGCCCGCTCCTGATCATCCTCTTCTCGATTCAATTGGGTTGGCTGCCGGTTTCGGGCCGCGCCGGTCCCGCCAATCTAGTCCTCCCCTCCTTCACCCTCGGCCTGGGCATGGCGGCAATTTTGACGCGCATTTTGCGCGCCAGCCTCCTGCGCGTGCGCGACGAAGACTATGTGCAGGCGGCGCGCGCCAAAGGCGTTAGCGAAAAACAAGTGTGGCTCAAACATATGCTGCGCAACGCGCTCCTGCCGGTGATCACGATCATGAGTCTTCAGTTCGGCAGCCTGCTTGCCGGCGCGGTCATTACCGAGACGATTTTCAGTTGGCCCGGTATCGGCAGGCTCACCATCCAGGCGATCCAGACCCGCGACTATCCCTTGGTGCAGGGCTGCGTGTTGGTGATTGCCGTCTCATATATTTTTGTGAACTTTGTGACTGATATTTTTTACCGGCTCGCGGACCCTCGGATTAGCTATGGCGAATGAACGCTGGTTCTGCGTCGGGATCGCGATTATGCTGCTCTTTGCCGCCGCCGCGCTGCTGGCGCCGGCACTCGCGCCCCATGACGCTACTCGCCAGAACCTGGCAAACGATCTCGTCTCGTATTCAAACGAGCATCCGCTGGGTACGGATAAACTGGGACGCGATATTCTGAGCCGGCTGATTTACGGCGCGCGCATCTCACTGATGGTCGGCCTTGCCACCGTGGCGCTCTCGGTCGCCATCGGCCTCGTCATCGGCTCGCTCTCGGGATATTTCGGCGGCTGGGTTGATCAACTGCTCATGCGTTTGGTCGATATTCTCATGGCGTTTCCCGGTATTCTGCTAGCCATCGCCTTCACCGCAGTGATGGGCCCCGGCCTGGATCATGTCGTGTTGGCCCTATGCCTGATCGGCTGGACGGGCTACGCCCGGTTGGTGCGCGGCGAGATACTTTCCCTGAGGGAGCGGGATTTCATCCAGGCGGCGCGGGCGCTGGGCTGCAAGCCATCGCGCACCATTCTCCGCCACCTCGTGCCAAATTTGCTTCCGCCGCTGGTTATCCAGGCCACATTCGGCCTGGCGGCGGCGATCATCGCCGAGGGCAGCCTGAGTTTCCTGGGACTCGGCGTCGAACCACCGACACCCTCCTGGGGCGCCATGCTCAACGAAGGCCGGCAATTTCTTCTAGTCGCGCCTCATCTCACCACGTATCCCGGGATTGCCATCATGCTTACGGTGCTGGCCTTGAATCTCGTCGGCGACGGACTCCAACAAAAATTGGATCCCCGCAGCGAATAACCCGACCCATCGGTTCCAATGGTTCCAGTCGTTCCAGCAGTTCCAATCGTGAAAACGTTAAGAAAGACCGACCTATTATTAACGGCTGAAACGATTTTGAACCAGTGGAACGTTTGGAACCTAAGCGTACATCGCCGACATTGCCACGACCGAACAGGGGTGCTAAGTAATTTAAGGAACAGGAGGTGCCGATCATGAAATTGTATTCCTGCCATACCTGACCCTACGCCCATAGGACAAGGATTGTCCTGGCGGAAAAGAAAATTTCTTATGAGCTGATCGAAGTCGACTTGAAAAACAAACCGAAAGTCTTGCTTGAATTGAACCCCTACGCCAAAGTTCCGGTGCTGGTGGATAACGGCGGCGTGATCTACGAGTCGGCGATCGTCAATGAATATCTAGAGGAAAAATATCCGGCAATCCGGCTCCTTCCCACCGATCCCCTCAAGCGCGCCAAGGTGCGGATCTGGGTCGACTTTTTCAACACACGAATACATCCGGCGGCAAGCGACATCGCGCACGACAGGAACGTGGAGAAGGCGACTCAGAGCATGAGAACGCACCTCACAACGTTGGATCGAGAAGTGGCGGGTAAAAATTTCATCGTCGATGATTATTCGCTGGCGGATGTGACGTTTCTGCCATTTTACACGCGGCGCGCCCGTTACGGCGTTACCATCGACGATAACTTTCCTAACGTGAAACGCTGGGGTGAAGCGCTAATCGCGCGGCCTGCCGTAGCCACCACGCTATAAGCGGGAAGGTGTTCAAAGTTCAAGGTTTTTCGGAATTGGCGAAACCATTGGACTTTGAGCCTAAGTCCGCTGGGTTTGCGCCATGTTATTGAGGAGTCCACAATTGAGTAACCAAACAGCGACCGGGGGTGAGACCTGGAGAGCGCGGGCACAGGAGCGCAAAGGTTGTTTTCAGGCCCTGCCGGCGGGCATTTCCACCTATGGAGAGGACGGGGTGGTGGCTGGCAAGGCAGAGAACCATTGACCGCGATCGGAAGGGCTCGCCT
>DATBLC010000334.1:0-26528 GCA_036555515.1 Binatia bacterium | reverse complement strand
CTATGGAAAATCCGGTGACACTAGAATCCGGAGTAAGCTCCTTGATTGCGTTTTCAAATTCCTCTTGCCCTCTGGGAAAGGGTGAGGGTGAGGAGAACAGACTATGACTAAGAAAAAGAAAATCTTGTGCCTTGCGCCATGCTCTTTGCGCTTAGCTATTCCGCGTCGGCGCAGCAGCCGGCGGGAATTCTCCGGATAGGAATTCTGTCCGGGTCCTCTGCGTCCTTCTTTTCAGATCGGATCGAAGCATTTCGCCGACGGCTGCGCGAGCTTGGCTATGTCGAAGGGAAAAGCATTTTTATTGAGTACCGTTATGCAGAAGGGAAACGCGAATGGCTGCCTGACCTTGTCGCCGAACTGGTCCGTCTTAAAGTTGATGTTATCGTCACCGTGGGGGTGCCGGCAGCCCAAGCTGCCAAGAAGGCGAGCGGGACAATTCCGATCGTATTCGCCGGTGCTTCCGATCCAGTAGGAACTGGGATTGTCTCCGGCCTGGCACGACCAGGCGGGAATATCACCGGACTTAGCCTCATGGTACCGGATCTAGATGGCAAACGGTTGGAGCTGCTCAAGGAAGCCTGTCCCAAGGTTGCCCAGGTGGCCTTCCTCTGGCAACCGGGTGGTGCGAGGGGAAACCTGCCTCTCACAGAGATGGAGGCTGCGGCCAAGGCGTTGGGACTCAAACTTCTATCGCTGGAGGTGCGAAGCCTTGACGATTTTGAGGGCGCATTCGCACGAGCGAAAAAGGAACGCGCCCAGGCGCTCATTACGACCACAGGTGAACGTATCAATACTCAGCAACGTCAAGTGTTGGACTTCGCGGCAAAGAACCGGTTGCCGGCGATCTACCACTACAGTGAGTTTGTTGAGGCCGGCGGCTTGATAAGCTACGGGCCAGACAATACGGACGTATGGCGGCGCGCCGCTGACTTTGTCGACAAGATCCTGAAGGGCGCGAAGCCTGGCGATCTTCCTATTGAGCAGCCGAAGAAGTTCGAGTTCATCATCAACCTGAATGCAGCCAAGCAGATCGACCTGACGATTCCGCCGAATGTGTTGGCGCGAGCGGATAAGGTGATCCGATAGCTTTAAGGCGTGAAGGTTAGTGGTAAGGCGACCAAAAGAAATTTTGATTGGAGATGGCGCCGCGCATTGATGACAAAGATTGGAAGTGGAACTCACGAGAGCACTCGAATACTGGTTAGGAACTCTTGAGGAGTGAGGATTTTTAGTTGCGTCCGTAGCGCGACCTGTTTTGTGAAGTGTCGAATATTTGTGGTGAGAAACCAATCGGGATTCGCCTTCATGGCGGAGACCAGTACGGGGACATCAGCCTGGTGACGAATCAAATGCCGGTGCCGATCGACTTCTTCGACTTCGTCTTGGACATATTCGCGAGAACGATTTTGAACACCCTGCGGCGCGACAAAATCAGGACAGCACGGGAAGCACTCCACGGGGCCAAAAGGCCTTCGAGCAGAACTCCGGAGTCCAAAAAGACTCTTGGAACGGCAGAGCGGCTAGCCCTTGCCATAGAGGCGCTTGAAACGGCGTCGGCGTACTCTCGGCAGGTTTTTGAGCGCCTGGTCCGAAGAGATTCCGCGGCCGGCCAGTGCGTCTTGGATGCGCTCGCAAAGATGATCGAGGGTCACGTCAGAGGGCACAACCATGAGTGTCTCACCGAGTTGGACGAGCAGAACCTCACTCCCCTTCGAGAGGTTGTGCAGCTTGCGGTATCTGGGAGGAACTGCAATCCGTCCTTTTTCTCCTACTCGGATGGCTTCAATCGGACGAGCAGCTTGCGGTGGCATGACAATCTCCTTTGTGAAAGTAACCTGTGCTCACAGGTCTTGCAAGTGGTTCAGTTTGCGCCTGACGGTTCCGCCGAACGTGCTGGCTAGAGCAGACAAGGTGATTCGGGAAAGCGCCGGGATTAAACCGGCATGGAGTAGCGGATGAGAGAGCCGCACAAGAAAGGAGTAGCGCACCATCTTGGCCCCGAGTCATGCGCCTGGGTTCGTAAGGATGTGGGCGAAGCGTTGACAGGGGTACGCACAGGCCAGGTATGGAGCTCCGAAATCACCACTTCGGTGTGCCGACCGTGTCTTGATACGGGGAAGGCAATATGAAGGGCAGCGATAAGCGCGAGCAGTCCTTCGACACCGCGGAGTCAGAGACCCTAGGCATGTGGGGAAACTCCATGCGCGAGAACCGGGAGGCCCTGCAGACGCCCACACACGATGGAGGAGTGGGACGGTCGAAGAAGGCTAAAAGCCGTAAGGTCGACATGTACGTCTGCGGGGAGTCGGACGGCCTCGTAGTACCGACGAAGCGGGCGAACAAAGCCGACGGGTATGGGTTGGCAGCGGAGTCCGCAGAGGGGAAGGAGGGCGACCAAGGGGAACGCACCACAAGCGCACTCGCGCCGGACACAGAGCCGGGGAAGCGAGTCACAGAGGTTGTGGTGCGTACGACAAGCCGTATCCCAACGAGCGGCAGGCCGTCAGATGAACCCGAAGTAAGAGCCGTATGAGGGAAACCCTCACGTACGGATCCCCCCGGATCCGTGCGGGGGGCCGCTCGCACGGGCGGTCCCTACCGCGACTGAACAGTCGTGAGGCGAAAGGCGCGAGGGAAGAGAAATGAAGAGAAATATTTTTACTTTGACACTTGCCACTCTGCTGTTTGCACCGTGCTTTACCGCCGAGGCGCAGCAGACGAAGAAAATCCCGCGGATTGGGTACCTCGGCAGCGGCTCCGCTTCGACGCACAAGGTTTTGCTCGACAGTGTCCGCCAAGGCCTACGTGAACTCGGATATATCGAAGGGCAGAACATCGCCATCGAGTACCGATATGCGGAGGGGAAGCAGGAGCGATTAGCTGACCTCACAACCGAGCTGGTCCGCCTTAGGCTTGATGTCATCGTGACAAGTGGTACGCAGGGGACACTTGCCGTCAAGCAAGCGACCAGCACAATCCCCATTGTCGTGGCCGGCGCCGGCGATCTTGTACGTGCCGGCCTGGTTGCGAGTCTCGCCCGACCAGGTGGAAACGTCACGGGATCGACTAACATTGACCCGGATTTAAGTGCAAAGAGGTTAGAACTTCTGAAGGAGACCTTTCCCAAGCTCTCTCGCGTGGCTGTTCTGTACCGTGGGGGTTCGGGGACAGATGCCGAAGAATTGAAAGAGACACAGGCTGCGGCCCGGACTTTGAACATCCAGGTTCAACCGTTGGCGGTGAAAGATCCTGCCCAGTTTTCGGATCGATACGCCGCAATGAAGAAGGAGCGCGCCGCTGCCCTTATCATCTTTCATGGCAACCTCACCTCATTCCACAAACAACAGCTCGTGGAGCTTGCGGCGAAGAACCGGCTGCCAACAATGTGTGGGCAGTCTGCTTGGTCCGACGCGGGTTGCCTCATCTCCTATGGGCATGACCGCAGCCACCAGTGGCGGCGCACGGCCACTTACGTCGACAAAATTCTCAAAGGGGCAAAGCCTGCGGATCTTCCAGTCGAGCAACCCACGAAATTCGAGCTGGTGACCAATTTAAAAACCGCGAAGCAGATCGGATTAACTATTCCGCCGAACGTGCTGGCGAGAGCGGACAGAGTGATTCGGTGAAGCGGAAGGTGTGATTCAAGAGCGGCAGAACCCAGGTGGTCTATTTTGAAACCCGGTGGAAGAGCTTTGGAAGAGCGAAATGCAGTCAGTGAGACAGATAATCGGACAAGACGATCACTTCGAGACCCTCCACTTTTTTGACGCGCTTGTCGTTTGTCAGGAACAGAGTAGCTGCGCCTTGAATCGCTGCCGCGACCTGCAGGGCGTCGGGCAGCCGAATCGTATAGCGCGCCCGGATATGCGCCGCGGCTTCCGCCAGCTTCTCGTCGATCGACAGGACGGTAAGCGCAGCAAAAGTCTTGAGCGTGAATTTGATCTCATCGACCAGAGAGAAGTTCTTATCGGCAAACGGTTTTGTAAGGATCTCGGCGAACGTCACGGTCGAGGTCACTGCGCCCAGAGTGCGACTCTCGACAAGGCCAAATACCGGATCGAGGAGATCGGCGTACGGGGCAACGTCCTCAATAAAATAAATGAACGGCGCAGTATCGAAGCCGATGACCTTGTGTTTTTCGACGGCGCGTCGAAGCTTAAGCGCGTTCCCATTCATCGCGCAGTTTATCGAGGTAAGCGTCGATCTTGGTTTTACTTCCCCAGGTTCCTTTGCCGATACCACGCAAACGGCTGGTTGGGCTCTTGGGTTTCAGTCGTAGAACGATCTTGTTACCCTCCACGGCCGCGGCCAGCTGGTCCCCGGGCTTTAATCCCAAGCTCTTGCGGATGTTTTTGGAGATAACAATTTGCGACTTTTGATTCAACGTTAATACGTTTTCCATAATTGTAACCCAAATCTAACTTTGGGGTAAATTTAGCAAACCTGGATGACAACGTCAATTGACCTAACGGCGAAGCAGATCGGTCTGACGATTCCGCCCAACGTGCTGGCGCGAGCGGATAGAGTGATCAGATGATTGCGGATTTCGGAATGCGGATTGTGGATTGTTGTAAGAATCGGACCGAGGGGAAACCAAGAGTCATGAGTAAAAAATGGTCTGTTGAATTTCCAATTCACTCCAGCATGAGTCTGAAATCCGTATTCCGCAATCCCAAATCCGCAATTCTGCTGGGTGCCATGCTCTATGCTCTTTGCTTGTCCGCCGATGCGCAGTAGACGAAGAAAGCTCCTCGGATAGGGTATTTAGGAGGGGCGACCCCACCAAGATTCCACTTGAATCAGAACCGATAATTCCACTCCGTTTGTAATTCTCGCGCCTGCCGCTAGTTCTTTTCAAACTCGTTCAATATTAGACAGCAATCCAGTGCCGAGCCGCCGTACGATTAAGTCCACGACAGAGGGGTTTGCTGTTCATGCTGATCAAAGCGCTCGCGGGCGATCAAAACCGGATCTTCAGCGCTGCCATAATAAGGCGATGCCTTGCCACTTATGTCAGTAAACGATAAGGCGTGGTTCGTGCATAGGACTTTGAACAGATGGGCGGTGCGACTCCCGATCGTTGGCCTCGGGCTTTTTGCGGTTCTCGTATCTAGCCGGTTCCTCTTCGCGCAGAAGACGCCCGTAGTTTACGTCGCGCCGATCGAGGGAATCATCGACCTTGGGCTCGCGCCTTACGTTCAGCGCGTTCTGAACGAGGCGACCGATGCAGGCGCCGCGGCTGTCATTCTCGAGATCAATACCTTTGGCGGACGGGTGGATGCGGCGGTTCTTATCCGCGACGCTTTGTTGAATGCTCGGGTCCAGACGGTAGCCTTCGTGAACAAGCGAGCTATCTCTGCTGGCGCTCTAATCAGTCTCGCTGCCGAGAAAATCGTCATGGCCGACGGCGGCACGATCGGCGCCGCAACGCCCGTGCAGATGGGACAGCCGGGCGCGCCCGCGCAGCCGGTGGAGGAAAAGACCGTCTCCTATGTGCGCAAGGAGTTTCGCGCGACCGCCGAGACGCGCAAACGGCCTCCGCTGATCGCCGAAGCAATGGTGGACGCGGACGTGGAGATCCCAGGTCTCATTCAAAAGGGTAAGCTCTTGACACTCACGACCGAGGAAGCTCTAAAGCATAAGGTCGCCGATTTTCGCGCCGAGACCATAGAGAGCGTGCTGGAGCACTTGGGTCTCGCTGGATCACAGGTAAGGCGGGTATCGCCCAACTGGGCGGAGGAGTTGGTCCGCTTCCTCACGAATCCCATTGTCAGTTCTCTTCTCATGACCATCGGTATGCTCGGGATCATCCTGGAAATCCGGACCCCCGGCTTTGGTGTGCCTGGAGTCCTCGGTATCACAAGCCTGGGGCTTTTTTTCTGGGGCCATTGGCTGGTCCAGTTGGCGGGCTGGGAAGAAATGCTACTGGTTGGGTCCGGTCTAGCGCTATTGGTGTTGGAAGTCTTTGTAATTCCCGGCTTTGGCCTCGCTGGAGTGCTCGGAATCGGTGCACTCCTCGCCGGTCTCAGTCTCAGCCTGATAGGAGGCGGCGCCACCTGGGAGTTCGTTATTAAAGCCGTGGGGCGGGTGATCATATCAATTTTTTTAGCGCTCGCCGCCAGCCTGGTCATGCTGCGATTTTTACCACGCCTCCCTTTCGGCCGACGGCTGATTCTCGAGACCGGACTTCCCGCGGGCGAAGGATACGCCTCCGCGCCTGCTGGCGATAGCAGCTGGCTGGGGAAAAGCGGGACAGTATTCTCTCCGCTTCGGCCGGCAGGGATCGCAGAGATCGAAGGTGAGCGTGTGGATGTGGTGTCCGATGGCGAGTTTATTGACTCTGGAACGCCAATTGTGGTGACCCGCGTTGATGGCAATCGTATTGTCGTGCGACGACACCGCATATCAACAGAAGGGGGTTAAAAATGTTTGGATTCGAGGTAGCGGGTGGCTTTGCGTTGCTGATCTTGGTGCTGGTGGGGTTAATTTTTGTCTTGTATCTGGTTCCCATCCCGCTCTGGATTGCCGCTTGGGCGTCGGGAGCGTATGTCGGACTCTTCACCCTCATCGGCATGCGCTTGAGACGAGTGCCGCCGGGCACCGTCATCACGGCGCGGATCAGTTCGGTGAAAGCAGGATTGGACATTCCCCTCAACGATCTCGAGGCGCACTACTTGGCTGGCGGCAACGTCGTGAGGGTTGTTAACGCCATGATCTCCGCGGACAAGGCGAATATTCCATTGGTGTTTAAGCGGGCCGCTGCCATCGACCTGGCAGGCCGCGATGTCTTGGAAGCGGTCAAGATGTCGGTCATACCGAAGGTGATCGAGACGCCGAAAATTGCCGCCATCGCCAAAAATGGCATCCAGCTCATCGCCGTCTCTCGGGTAACCGTTCGCACGAACATCGACCGGCTGGTGGGCGGAGCCGGAGAAGAGACCATCATCGCGCGGGTCGGCGAAGGCATGGTGAGCACGATCGGTTCGGCTGAATCACACAAAGACGTGCTCGAGAATCCCGATCACATTTCCAAGCACGTGCTGAGCAAAGGCTTGGACGCGGGAACGGCCTACGAAATTCTTTCCATTGACATAGCCGACGTGGACGTGGGCGATAACATCGGCGCCAAGTTGCAGATCGACCAGGCGAACGCCGACAAGCAAATAGCGCAGGCCAAAGCCGAGGAGCGGCGCGCGATGGCCGTTGCATTGGAACAGGAGATGCGAGCGCGTGTGGTTGAGGCCGAGGCTGAGGTGCCCCGCGCCATGGCCGAGGCCTTTCGCCAGGGGAACCTGGGCATCATGGACTACTATCGAATGAAAAACGTCCAAGCCGATACCGCTATGCGCGACTCTATAGCCGTTACGGGAAACCAGACCGACGAGACTTCGAAAAGGTAACGGAAGCGAGTATGAAAAATCTGAGCTTTGGACAGATCCTTCTTCTGATCGTTTTTATCCTGGTGCCGCTGATCAACTTTTTGATACATCGAGCCAGAAGGCGTCTCGAGACTCAAACACCGAGGGACGAGGCTCTGACGCAGATGCGCCGGCAGGCGCAAGCAACCCCGGCTCCTGCGCCAACACCTCGTGCGGCGCGCGAAGTGCAGGAACCGACCGTCACCGCGCCACTTTACAGGCGGCGGTTTTCCCAGCGAGCGCTTTTAGAAAACAGACGCGATGTGCGCCGCGGAATCATTATCATGACGATCCTGGGACCCTGCCGCACATTCGATCCATTAGACTAATTTCACCCGAGCCCCTCTTTTCACTCGTTCAAAACTTCCTTAACGATTCCTCAACAGGCATTTGGTTAAGCGATGCACGGCGGTTAACCCGCTTATATCCGGGATAATCGTCAGTTCCAGCACCATCACGCGGTCGAGCTCGACATCTCTTACCCCCGAAGAGAGCGATCCAAAGGGCAGGCACGGGGCTCGCCGCAATCCCCGCAATATTTCTTTCTTTTTAAGGGAGTCCAATATTAGACAGTAAACCTTTCCAGGTCAGCGTACAGTCTAACCCAAAGAACCGACCTATGGGCCTTATTCTTTTGATTGTCGTAGTTCTGTTTCTCGTGGGCGGTCAGCCCCGCTGGGGTTACCACTCGTATGGCTATGGTCCCTCGGGTATCCTGGGCGTCGTTTTGGTTGTCATCCTTATTATGTTCCTGACGGGCACGCTCTAAGGTTCCGGACGACGTTCCGCAATTCGGTTTCAAACGCCCAAAATCCCGTCGCGACAACCCGTAGGACGGGCCAGGAGTTTCCGATGACCGAACATATCAAAATCCACGGTCACAGCTTCAAGCTCCACAGCCTAACAAAGGGCACACCTGGCGAAGCAGTCCGCGCTCGATCGTTGCCTATGGGCAACGAGAAAAATCTTGTGCTTGGAGTTACGGGAGCGGTTTGAGCTGATGAATAAGTTGCAGGACCCAATCCGGACAATTTCAACTAGGATTCAAAAGAGCCGCATAGCGGCATCGGAGACAATCATGCATGGAACCGCGGAGAAGTTTTTCGACTCTTGGGTCAGGCTCGCCGCAGTCTGTCCGGAGACGGCGTTGATGTACGCGGTGCTCGAAGACGCCTTCTTCTGTTTTCAGGGACAGATCAAGCCGCAGGCTCGGCGGGCTGAGGAGTGTTTTTTAGCGACGACTCTAAGTCGCTCTTCTCTTTCGTGTCTATCTGCGAGGTGCTTGAGCTTCAGCCGGAGCATATCCGCAAGAGACTGAAGCGTTGGGAACCTGCAATGGGACGGGGACTGCTTACGGATAATAAATCAATTGGAGGGATCTATGAGAGACCGCGTTCTGAATAAACCGACAAGGATGACTGAGGCCGGAATTGCCGGCGCGCGCTTAATGTTCTTGCTTTTATGTCTATTGCTTCCATCGCCGTCGAGAGCAGACAGCCCCACCGAACAAGTGCGCGCCACCGTAGTCAAGGTGCTGGCCATTGTCAGGAGTCCAAACCCAAAATCGAAAGCCCAAATTGAGGCACAGCGCGCTCAGTTGCTTGAGGTTATTCATCCCAGGTTCGATTTCACGGAGATGTCCAAACGCTCCCTCGGACCAAACTGGGCACGTCTGACCTCCGAGGAGCAACGGGAATTCGTAAAGATTTTCACAGCGCTGATGGGAAGAGCTTACGTCGAAAATATTGAGTCCTACACCGATCAAAATGTCCTCTACACTCGGGAGGTCGTGGATAAAGACTACGCGGAAGTCGACACAAAAATCGTCGCAGACAAACGCGCGGACTTATCCATCAACTACAAACTCCATAGCGTCGGCAAAGAATGGAGAGTCTACGACCTGGTAATTGAAGACATTAGCGTGGTCAATAACTACCGATCCCAGTTCAATCGCGTCATTGCGCGATCTTCTTTCGCCGAGCTCGTTCGTACGATGAAAGAAAAGCAGCCATAGGATTCGGTAAAGAGTAGCTGCTGCCTCCTTTACCCAACCGTATGTGATTCGGAAAATCGAACAAAGCATTCACGATTATCTGGCCGGCGACCCGGTGAATCGTCAAGTGCGCTGAACCTGGCAAATTCGGTGCCTGTTTCGGTTCGCTCCTCGGATATTGAGTGGCTTCAGGATAAAACCGCCGTGGAATCATTATCATGACAATCCTGGGACCTTGCGGAACATTCGATCCAAGGGACTAATGCTACGCGAGCCCTCGTTTCTGTCCAACGCTTCTTTTCTCGGGTCGCGGTTGACTTTGCCTCAGGTAACGCGTATGGTGAGTCATCTTCTTCAGTATACGGCCTTCTGAGGAAAGCAAAATTTTGAAGGCCTTTTGTCAGTCTCTCACCTTGCGAAGCGATCTCAAAATGACAATCCGACCAGAGCGTGGTTTTAGCATTTTATAGTCCATGTTCTACCCCATTTGCAGTCAGATTCTCAGGGTCGAAGACCATAACAGTCTCTCATAGGAGGAGAACATGGGTAGTAAATTATATGTTGGTGGTTTGCCTTATTCCGTAACCGGAGGGCGTCTAGAAGAACTTTTCTCGGCCCACGGCACGGTGGAATCGGCAAACGTTATCTCGGATAAGTTCACGGGTCAATCACGAGGCTTCGGCTTTGTCGAAATGAGCTCGAACAGCGAGGCGCAAAGCGCGATATCGGCGCTCAACGGCACGCAATTCGAGGGTCGCACCCTGACGGTCAATGAGGCCAAGCCGATGGCGAAGCGCGATAACTTCGGCGGCGGCAAAGGCCGCGGCGACCGCGAAGGCGGACGTAACCGCTGGTAGTTTTCTAGTTTCATAGGTTACCGAAGAGGGGAGCAGCAGGTCGGGTTGCCCCCCTTTTTTTGCCAGAGGGTCCACAGTGCAGGCGATATTTTCGGCGAGCTCTGCCTCACCATGGGCAAGAACGGCCCGCGCGGAATTCGCACCGAGCTGAAGATTTCGCATGAAGAATTGTCCGAGATGGTGGGTACGACGCGGGCGCGCATCAGTCTTTTTTATGCAGCAATTTCACAACAATTGGCTGATTGAGACGAATAGAGATTGCTGGCTCGTCACAAAGAAGCTCACCGAATATCTGGATCAGAACGCCTAGAGCGTCTGCGCAGCTCCGCGAGCGCATGCTCGTTTTTTTAAATTCGTCCAATATTGGACAGTAATTCCAAGCGCCACAGCGTAATGTGGCGGTAGATTTGCGACAAAGCATAAGCATCTTGATTTCGGAACGATCGTCGCATCGGCATGTGGTTGAGGGTCGGAGTCGATTGAAAATTGACAGGCCGTCTCCATGATGATGCAGCTTGTACACCGGCCTCTTGCGGCCCTGGAGGAAATCACATGACATCGAAGGTCGAGACATTGGAATATATCGAAATATTGGAGAGTCGCTCGAACGGACAGGCCCAAGGGAACGCAGCAAATGGAATCCAGCTTGCGGCTCAAGCGAGTCGCAACCAGGCAAAAGATCAACCATCGCAACAAATAGCGCACCAGCGCGAGCGACTGGCTTTGTTAGGTACCTCGGCGGTCGTCTTCGCCCACGAAGTAGGCAATCCCCTCCAAGCCATATTGGGCACGCTTGAGTTTATTGACGCTGAATTTAGAAGCAGGCAGGTCGCCGATCCCTTTTTAACGTCCATGATCCAAGGTGCAATGCGTGAAATGAATAGATTGCGGGCGTTGCTACGTCAATTTCGTTCCCTTGCAAAGCCTCAAGATCTCGACCTACAGCTTACTGATCTTGCCAAGATCATAGAAGAAGTCTTGGTCCCACAGAAGCTGGGGCATCGGGCTGCTGGCATTGCCGTCAATCTCGAATGTGAGAATCCATTGCCTCGCGTCATGCTGGACGCGGCCAAAATCAAACAGGTGATTTTGAATCTTTGCAAAAATGCCGTCGAAGCGATGCCTAACGGGGGCTCCCTATCGGTAAGAGTGTATCCATTGGGGCTGAGGATCGTAATGGAGATCGCCGATAACGGCGTCGGCATGCCTGGCAACGTCGATCCTTTTCAATTATTCAAAACCACAAAACCGGGCGGCAGCGGCTTGGGACTTCCCGTTGTGCAACAGATTATCTCCGCTCATAAGGGTACGATAAATTACATCACTGAGCTCGGCCGCGGCACTACGTTTACCGTTAATTTGCCGGTGGTTAACGGGATTTGAATTTCTCTTTGAATCACAAAGCCGGCGAAGGTTCGGCAACGCTTTCGCGACAATTGCGATCACTAACTAAATGATTAACGATGGCTAGGCCAGAACAGGCTCTTGGCAGCAGGGGGTACGCAGTGTTCGTTGATGAAGATTCCGTCAATTCTAAAGCAACCAAACCGGCTTGGTATCCGATCACGGCCAAGTATCGGCAATCGAATCTCGGCAAATCGCTCTGGCAACTTCTCGATACCTTGGTTCCTTACTGCGGCCTTTGGGCGGTGATGATTTATACGGTTCAACAGGGGTTGCCTTATTGGATCACTCTCGCGCTGGCGGTAGTAGCGGGCGGTATACTGGTACGTGTTTTCATCCTGTTCCACGATTGCAGTCATGGTTCTTTCTTTGCGTCGCGCCGGGCAAACCTAATCCTAGGCTATGTTACAGGTATTCTGACTTTTACGCCGTTTGAAGACTGGAAGTATGCCCACAGTTTGCATCATGCCAGGGCGGGAGATCTCGACCGTCGGGGAGTCGGCGATATCTGGACGATGACGACTGAAGAGTATCTGGTAGCGCCGCTGTTAAAACGACTCTGGTATCGGATCTATCGGAATCCCTTCGTTTTGTTTGGTCCGGGTCCCGCACTTCTGTTTTTGTTCATCCAGCGATTTTCTACCAAAGGCGCGGGAAAGAGAGAGCGCAATAGCGTGAGGTTCACCAACTTGGCGCTCTTGTTCATTGTCGGATTGGCGACCTGGACCATCGGTCTTCAGACCTATCTATTGATTCAGTTGCCTATCATTTTGATTGCCGCCAGTCTCGGGTTGTGGCTGTTCTATATCCAGCATCAATTTGAGAGCGTATATTGGGCACGCCATGAATCTTGGGAGCCATTTAGAGTGGCGCTGGAAGGCAGTTCTTATTTCAAGCTACCGAAAATCCTACAGTGGTTCAGCGGCAACATCGGTCTACATCACATTCACCACGTTCGACCAAGCATTCCCAATTACAACTTGCAACGATGTTACGATGAAGTCCCGGCTTTCCAGGCGGTGAAAGCCATCACGATCCGGACAAGTCTCAGGTCGCTGCGACTAGGTCTGTGCGATGAAAAAAATAAACAACTCGTTAGTTTTCGTTCGTTGAGGGCTCTTGACGCGCGCAACTGAAGGGCCCGCGTATTAATATTCTTGGCTCTATGTCGCCAAGCAACCTGAAGTTTAATTGCTTGGGCCATTGAAACATGGACCTATTAGGTCCATACTTCGATTAGAGGACGATGACTCGTTACCGGCATTGCAGACACGAGTTCTACAAGCCGGCAGCCTTTGCTGAAATAATTCGATCGATTCACACAGATCGCAGAGATTCACAAAGGGGAAAATTTCCCGGCCATCTGCAAGCTACCGGCCACCACGATTTCTCGTCGCAGAGAGAGCGCTAAAAGACCGCATTCGCCTAGGGCGAACCAACGAGAGAACCTTCGCTGGCAACCCCCCTTCCTTAAAAGCGAATCACCGCCGTCGAGGCAGTGATTCTGTCGCGCAGCTGTTTCATGCTACGGGCTGCGTCCATCTAAATGAGAGGAGGTTATATGCCGCTAATCAACCAGTTGCCGGAAACCGTGTTTACTACAAAGGTAGACGATCTCCTTAATTGGGGGCGAGCCTCTTCGCAGTGGTACATGCTGTTTGGCTTGGCCTGTTGCGCCATCGAATTGATGCAAACGGGAGGACCCCGGGCGGATCTTGACCGCTTTGGCGCTGTTCCCCGCGCTACGCCTCGCCAGTCCGACCTGATGATCGTGGCGGGGACGCTGACTTATAAGATGGCCAAGCGCACCAAGCTCCTTTACGATCAGATGCCCGATCCGAAATATGTAATCTCGATGGGGAGCTGTGCCAACTGCGGCGGGCTTTTTCAGCTTGCCTACTCCGTTTGTAAAGGCGTCGACAAAATCATTCCTGTAGATGTTTACGTTCCCGGGTGTCCGCCGCGTCCGGAAGCTCTGACAGAAGGCCTTTTGCGGATCCAGGACAAGATTATGCACGAGAGATGGCTGGTAAAAAATAACCATGTCGAAAACCAGGAGTTTGCAAGCTAGGCAAATAATTCATCGGATATGACTAAAGAAATTATCCTCAGAGGGACTGGAGTGGTGGAATGGTGGAGTGATGGGTTCGAGACCCAATACTCCGTTACTCTAACACTCCGTTTCGCTCGCGGGCACGACTCTGAGAGCTTTTTGAGCAGCTTGCGATAATTAAGCTCTACGTGGAATCGCTCCGGGATAGAAAGAAAAAGATTTGCTTATGATAATATCTATCAGCCGTTTTTTGAATCGAAGTTTTGCGCGCCTATCCGACCTGCGGATCGACAAAATACCGCCGAAAGCCGGCCCCATCGAGCTTGTGAAGCAATTTCTCGCCAAGTTACGAAGCGATTATGAAGCTGAAAAGAAAACCAAGCTGCCGATGGAAAAGAAACGGCGGCGGTTCTCTATTGTGTATTTCATATTGGCTTTTTCTACCATGTTGATCGCCCAGAACTATTTCTTCAGCTCTCATGTGGAGATCATCAGGTACAGCCAATTTAAATCCCTAGTTAAAAAGGGACTCATCACTGATCTTGCAATCGGCGAGACGGCCATTCAGGGGGATATGAAGGGTGAGGGAGTTAAAGAGATTTTCACGGCGGAGAAGTTAAAGGATGTCCCTCAAGAGATAAGGGAAGGAAAAAAACCTTATCGATTCGTAACGGTCCGAGTCGAGGACCCGGGCTTGACCGCCGAGCTTGAAGCGGCAAGAGTACCGTTTAACGGTGAGGTAACCAGTACCTGGCTACCGACCTTGCTATCCTGGGTGGTTCCGATCGCGCTCTTTTTTCTTCTGTGGAGCTACATTGGCAAGAAGATGGGGGCCGCGAGCAGCGGCTTGATGCAGATCGGCAAGAGCAAGGCGAAGGTCTACATTGAGAAAGCAACGGGAGTGACCTTTGCCGACGTTGCGGGAATAGATGAAGCCGAGGAGGAAGTCGCCGAAGTCGTCGGGTTTCTAAAGGATCCGGATAAATATCAAAGATTGGGCGGTCGTATTCCTAAAGGTGTTCTGATCGTTGGGCCGCCGGGTACAGGAAAGACCTTGCTCGCGCGCGCCGTGGCCGGCGAGGCCGGCGTTCCTTTCTTCAGCTTATCAGGTTCTGACTTCGTCGAAATGTTTGTCGGAGTGGGTGCGGCTCGGGTCAGGGATCTATTTCTCCAAGCGGTGAAACATTCCCCTAGCATCATATTTATCGATGAGCTCGATGCCTTGGGAAAGGCGAGGGGAGTTAGCATGCTGACAGGCAACGACGAGCGGGAACAAACCCTCAATCAGCTATTGGCCGAGATGGATGGATTCGATCCGAACCAAGGAGTTATCATCATGGCCGCCACCAACCGGCCGGAAATCCTGGACGCGGCCCTTCTCCGTCCCGGCCGATTTGATCGGCAAATCCTGGTGGATCGTCCCGACATAAAGGGGCGCACCAAAATCCTTCAATTGCATGCAAAGAAGGTAAAACTCTCTCTTGATCTGGACCTCGCTGTCGTGGCGGCGAAAACTCCCGGTTTCGTCGGCGCCGATCTAGCCAACATCGTCAACGAGGCGGCGTTGCTGGCGGCGCGTCAGGACAAAGATTCCATTGAGATGGCGGAATTTGACGAGGCGATCGAACGAGTGGTCGCAGGGCTACAAAAGAAGAGCCATGTTATCAATCCGAAGGAGAAGAAAATCGTCGCCTATCACGAGGCTGGCCACGCGCTCGTGGCAGAACTCGTGCCTGGGGCTGATCCCGTTTCCAAGATCTCCATAATTCCCCGGGGAATTGCTGCCCTGGGTTACACGACGCAGCTGCCGACGGAAGAGCGATATCTCATGACTCGCTCTGAGCTACTGGCGCGGATCTGTGTGCTACTCGGCGGAAGAGTCGCGGAGGAAGTCGTCTTCGGTGACATATCCACCGGCGCTCAGAACGATCTTCAACACGCGACGGAGATTGCCAGGACCATGATCACGCAATTCGGCATGAGCGAAAAAATGGGTCTAGCCTCCCTGGAGGGTGCGAGGACTGCCACGTTTCTGAACGTGCCGACCCATAGTCCCAAAGAGTACAGCGAGGAGACCGCCCGGCTCATCGATCAAGAGGTAAAACAAATACTGACCGAGGCTCATGGCAGAGCCAGAGATCTCCTAAGCTCTCGCCGTACGGCGCTGGAAGAGTTGGCCAAATTGCTGCTGGAAAAGGAAGTGGTCGACCGGCCCGCACTGCAAGCGATTCTAAAAGTCCGGAGCATCGAAGGCGGCAAGGAAAAAAAGAAGCCGGCGAACATAGTTGATAATGGGAGTAACGAAAGCAGTCTTGAACGCGAAATGCCAGAGGTATGAAAAACTGATTGTGCGTTGATTACGGATGATCGTAGAATTTAGGAGCGGAAAGCCATGGAGAACGGAAAGGATCGCTTGGTCGAATCGCTGAAGTTCGACGAGCGCGCGAATGAAGACGGCTACTTTGCGGCGAAAGAGCATGAACTAATTGAGGGGCTGAAGGCCGAGTTTCAGAAGGATGAAACAGGCCGCCGGGAAGCGCAGATGGCGAGCTGTCCAAAGTGTTCAGGAAAGTTCGAGAAATACAGGTTTATGGGATTCGTTTTAGAGCGCTGCGAAAACTGCGAAGGGATCTGGCTCAAGAAAGGTGAACTGGCCGGAATCCTAAGGCAGCAAGCGCGTGGTCCGCTGGGTGCGTTCCTGGACCGGTGTTTCTCTAAGAGTGGAACAGGAAAGTGATTCAGATCTAGTGGCGGCAGCCGGCATGAAATAATTCCTTCGAGATCGTCTAATACTAGACAGTAACCCTATCGGACCTGTATATCGTCAGCTCGTGAAAGACAACCCGAAGGCATAAAAGAAAGTGAACAATGAAAGACAAATTTCGATTCCCTTATTTATTAGTCGGTATGGGTCTGGGGGCCGTCGCCGGACTGTTGTTGGCGCCCGGCGCGGTCGAGGAGATGTGGAAATATCTTCGCGAGCGAAGCCATCGGGGTCTTGACACTCTGACTAAGCAGGCGGGAACTCTACGTGAGAGCGCCGAAGGGATTGTGAAGAAGGGAAGGGAATTCATCGGCGCTCACTGCAACTCGGCCAAGTCCGACACGGAAGCTGAAAAGCGGAACTGCCAGGAAGAAAGGCGAGAGAATCCAGGAGGATAAGAACGATGAAGGTCAATTATTTTGAAAAAGAATTATCGCTGACTGGTATGTTGTCGCGAGATTCTATGAACGGGCTCGCGGAACTGGTCAAAGGGCTCTTTACAAGCACTCAGATTCATGAAGACAAGGCAAGTTACTGGCAGCTAATCTGGTTGCAGAGCGAAGCGAACGGCTGTTTCTACGATGGCGACGATCTTCCTTATAACATTTGGGCGTGGCCCAAGAACACCTGGTTTCAGGAACGGCTGAGTCATCATCTGACAGTTGGCGAAATTGCCGCGCATAAAGTCAAAAACTAAAAGTGTCGGTGGTGCGCGTGCCAGACAAACTATCGCGCTTACGGCTCCTGAAATCTCATAACTCGGATTATCTTTTCCGCCAGCGCTGCAACCGCACATGCTGGAATTGATACGCCATAATTGTTTTCAGAACCGTCCAATATTAGACAGCTATCCTTCGCAAGTCAGAGTAACTTGACAAGGACTCATGGCATAGGGTCTCGCTTCGCGGTTACCTGAAATTCTTCAAGTAAGCCTGCCATCCTCAACCCTCTAACCGGTTCGACCCAGGAGGTTGAAGTGCACAGTCAAAACGTAAGTTTCAAACTCAAAGCCAAGAGCACGGCGGAGTTCACGCGCATTCTTGAAGGGGAGATCATCCCATTGCTCCGAAGGCAAAGGGGATTTGAGGACGAGATCAGCTTCATCGCTGCAGAACGTAATGAGGCAGTCTCTATCAGTCTTTGGGATAAAAAAGACGACGCGGAGACTTATAACCAGAAGACATATCCTGAGGTCTTAAAGGCTCTGTCGAAGGTCATTGAAGGCACCCCCAAAGCTGAGATTTTTGAGGTTGGAAACTCCACGTCTCACCAGATTGCTGCTAGCTCGGTCAACTAGACAGTCCTTCCGGTTCGGTGCGAGGAAAGAGCCCCGCTCTGGATCGTAGTTTTGCAATGCCAGAGGTTTTTATGAATTTCATAGTTCAAATCTTGGTGGGAGCACTTACCGGTTGGTTGACGGGGAAAGCGGTCGAGGTGGAGGGTCGCGTAAACATCGTGAGAGAGGGACATGTTTTGGACACGGTCTACGGGATCATCGGCGCCTTGATCGGGGAGCATCTGTTTTTCTGGATCGTTATCGGCAAAGGCAGCACCTTGAGTGATTTCTTAACTGCGATCCTCGGCTCAATCACAGTTGTCGGAGCGGCTCGGCTAGTAACCGACCGGTGGCGCCGTGTCCAATCTTGAGAGAAGAATACTATTTCCGCACTACCGGGACGCATACGCCTGACGCGCTCGGGCTGGAACCCGGGTTCATGCGCCACAAGCATATGCTAACTGGACTTGGCCTATAGAAAGTTATAGCGTCTTACTGGAAGCGATCGACCGTCCAGCCTCGAGTAAACGATGACTGACGATGCCCCGAGGTAAGTGCGCTGCTGTTGTAATCATCGTTGGCAGCGAAAGGAAGCCCGATCATGATTCAACAGACCCCCCAAGCCGACCAGTTCAAAGCACAATTGCGCGATTCGCTACAGCGCGAGACCATGAATTCTCATGGCATCAGGATTGCGCGGCACTCCAACGTCTATACCTGCGGCGATCAAGACGAGATGGTCTACTTCATCGAGAGCGGGCAGATCAAACTGCTCATGCTCTCCGCCGAAGGCAAAGAGTGCCTGCTCGCCATCCACAGCGCGGGCGATATTTTTGGTGAATTATGTCTATCCGGGTTAGGCGCGCGCCAGGAAACGGCGACGGCGATGAAAGCAACGACTTTGAAACAAATACCTTGTGGCCAGTTCTTCATGCGCCTTAGCCGCGACTCGCTGTTCGAGGGCTTCGTGCGCTACCTGGCGGTGCGCATCGCCGACCAACAGCAGGTCATCGCCAACCTGGTGACGGTGGACAGCGAACAGCGACTGGGAAAGACGCTGTTGCAGCTGGCCCGCACAATGGGCAAGAAAGACCCACGCAGCATTCGCATCGAACTGAGGATTACCCACGAAGAATTGTCCGAGATGGTGGGAACGACGCGGCCGCGGATCAGTCTATTTATGCAGCGATTTCACAACCTTGGGCTGATCGAAACGAACAAAGATCGCTTTCTCGTCATCAAAGAACGGAAGCTCACCGAGTACCTGGCTCAGATAGCCTAACGGGTCCACGTGCCGCCGCCCTAGCCATCTATAAACCAACAAACGTCCTGCGTCCTGCTCGATCCCGGCACCGGACGCGCGCAGGGCGGCATTTGTCAAATCACGCCGTCGTTTGGGTGTTTCCCGGCGGTTGCTTACCCGGAACGATTAAATATATATTCCGAAAAAGTTTGCTCGGTCCGCTCCGCGCTTGAAGGCGAGTGTGGGGCGGTCGGGTTCAGTGTCGATCAAGCGAACAGCGGGAGCGGAAAACATGGCAAAACCATCATCGATCATCGGCGCGCGCGTCGGGCGGGTTGAGGGCGCGGATAAGGTCAGCGGGCAGGCGACATATGGGGCAGACGTTCATTTCCCGGACGCCTTATGGGGAAAAATTTTGCGCAGCCCTTACCCGCATGCGCGCATCAAACGGATCGACGTGTCGAAGGCCTGGAAGGTTGATGGCGTGAGAGCCATAGTCACCGGCAAAGATGAGCCGGAGCACTATCAAGGCAAAAGCATTCGCGACATTCCGGTTCTTTGCTGCGACAAGGTGCGTTACATCGGCGACAAAGTGGCGGCGGTGGCGGCGGAGAGCCGGGATGCAGCCGAAGAGGCGATCAATTTGGTCGACGTCGAGTACGAAGAACTTCCGGCGGTATTCGATGTTCTGGAAGCTATGCAGTTTGGCGCTCCGGTATTGCATGACGATGCGCCAAGCTATGACGGCGCGCCAGCCGACATCATGGTCAAGGGCGGCACCAACGTGGTGAATAAGTTGACCTGGGGCAAGGGCGATATCGAAAAAGGATTCCGCGAGGCGGATATCGTGCTTGAACACCAGTTTCGCATCCCGATCCATCACCAAGGATATCTCGAGCCGCAATCGTTTCTGGTGAAAATCAACGACGACCGCAAAGTTGACGCCTGGTCGTCCACCAAGGGCCCATTCGGCACCCGCGCTCAGTTCGCCAAAGCGGTTGGGATTCCGGCGAATCAGATCAGTATTCATGCCGTACATGTCGGCGCGGACTTCGGCGGTAAGAGCGGTGCGGGTGAGCTGCCCATCTGTTATTTCCTCGCCAAGCGGGCCAACCGGCCGGTGAAGATCATTCTGACGCACACCGAAGAATTGACGGCGATGAATCCGGACCATTACACGGTAGTCAACGTCAAGACCGGCGTGAAACGGGACGGGCGCATGACCGCGCGCTATCTGCAGGCGATTCACGGCACAGGGGCTTACGCGGGCATGAAGCCGGGGCGCGCCAGCATTGGCGGCGCCGGCACGGCGGGGCCTTACAAAATCGACAATACTTATATGGAAGCGCTGCAAGTTTATACCAACACTGTTCCATGCGGTTTTTGGCGGGCGCCGGGGGCGATACAAGCCGTTTTTGCCACTGAGTCGCACATGGATCTGATCGCCAGGGAATTGAAAATGGACCCGGCGAAATTCCGCATGATCAACCTGGTCGGCGAGGGCGAAGAGAATGCCCTCGGCAAGACATGGGGAGGCGTGAAAGCGAAAGAAACCTTGCAGGCCGCGCTCACCGCTGCCAGTTGGAAAAGCCCCAAACGCGCCAACTACGGGCGCGGCGTCGCCATGTACGAGCGCGGCACGGGCGCGGGCAAAGTATGGGTGAATTTGGCCGCTGAGCCGGATGGAACGTTCACTGTGTTCACGGTGGCGGGCGATCAAGGAACCGGCTTACAAACGGTCCTATGCCAGACCGTTGCCGCAGAGATGGAAGTGCCTTACGAACAGGTGCGCTGCCGTATCGGCGCCACTTCGGATGTTTCCTACAGCGTCGATGTCGGATTCGGCGGCAGCCGCTCGACGAACATCAACAGCGCCGCGGCGGTGCAGGCGAGCGCCGAGTTGCGCGCCAAGCTCAAAGCGCAGGCGGCAAAGTTGCTCGGCTGCTCCGACGATCAAGTTGTCTATAAAGGCGGAAAATTTTCAGCCGGTGGAAGTAAACTCAAGCCGTTGACCCTGAAACAGGTTGTGCAGGCGAACGAGGGACCGGTGAAGGTCAGCGTTGAAACCGAAGTGCCGCGCAAAGGCTCGTCCACTTCTTTTATCGCGCAGGTCGCGGAGGTAGAAGTCGATCCCGAAACCGGCAAGGTGAAGCTCCGCAAATTTGTCTCGGCCCACGATGTCGGCACGATTATCAACCCCCTCGGCCACCAGGGGCAGATCGACGGCGAGGCGGTGATGGCCATCGGCTCCGGTTTGATGGAAGAGCTGACCGACGATCATGGCAAGATCACGACGACGAATCTCGGCGAATACAAAATCCCGAACATTCTCGATGTGCCGAAATTCCAAACCGTGCTGGTCAAGGGCAAGAACGGCCCCGGGCCCTATGAAGCCAAAGGCATAGGCGAGCACGCCAACGTCAGCCCGCCTGCAGCCATCGCCAATGCCGTGCACGACGCCTGCGGCGTGCGTCTTTACGAAATCCCGGTCACGGCAGAAAAAATTTATACGGCGCTCAGGAGGAAGTAAGACGATTCGTTCTTGAAACAATCAGACAACGACCCATCGCGCACTTTATTTGCAGCAAAAAATTCCTTTTGACGGAGGATTCATGGCTAACGGTACGCGCATTTACCGCAGATTTTTTTCCGTGATTTTATTTATTCTCCTGGTCATTTTGTCAACGAAAGCGCAGTCCCAGGATAAGATCAGAGTCGCCTATAGCTCGACCGACACCATCAACCAGATCTGGACCATCGCGCAGGAAGCGGGCTTCTACAAAAAGCATGGCTTGGAAGTGGATCTGGTCTACATCGGCAGCACAACGATTGGCATCGCGGCCATAGTATCCCAGGATATTCAGGTTGGAAATGCCGCGGGCAGCGGAGTCGCCAACGCGGCAGTCCGGGGCGCCGATACCGTGAGCGTTGGCTGCGTGATAAATGTTTTGGCCTATGAGCTGGTGGTTCTCGACAGTATCAAGTCAGCCGAAGATTTAAAGGGGAAGTCGATCGGGATCAGCCGCTTTGGCAGCGCTTCGGATGTGGCCGCGCGAGAGTTGCTGAAAGGTCTGGGGCTCAAACCCATGGAAGACGTCAAGATCCTGCAGGTGGGGGGCGCCTCGGAGCGAGCGGCTGGGTTCAGCCGCGGAGTCATCGCGGGATTTCCGTCACCGCCAGGAAATGTTCACTTGATTCCCGGTGGGTTGCCCCATCGCATTCTCGCTGATATGGCCGATCTCGAAAAACCCTATAAGTTGCCCTTCATTTGCGCCGTGACTACAAAGAGCTACCTGGCAAAAAAGCGCGACACGGTAAAAAGAATTCTGATGGCTTTGATCGAAGCCTCGCATTACTTCAAGACCAACAAGGAAGGTACGCAAAAGATTGTCGCCAAATACCAGCGCTCAGCCAATAAGGCTTATCTGGAAAGTTCATACCAATCCACACTTAAGATCATCGAGCGTGTCCCCTATACGACCCGGGAGGGAATGAAGATTCAGCTTGATGACGCGTTGAAACAGGCGCCCTCAAGCAAGGTCACGGTAGACAACCTGATCGATGACAGCATCGTGCGCGAACTTGAAAAAGAAGGATTCATCGACCGGGTGTACGGCAAATAGGCGAGAGGCACGAGGGTGGACGTTTGGCACGACTGGAACTGCTTGAACGATTGGAACGGTTTGAACTGTCCGCAGTCGGATCCTGCCTCAGGCCTTCTTGGGAGCAATCATGATCGATCTCTATTATTGGACTACGCCGAACGGGCACAAGATCACGATCTTTTTGGAAGAGACGGGTCTGCCCTATACGATCAAGCCGATAGACATCGGCAAGGGCGAGCAGTTCGCGCCGGAGTTTTTGAAAATTTCCCCGAACAATCGGATTCCGGCGATCGTCGATCACAAACCGGCCGACGGCGGCGGGGCGCTGAGCGTTTTTGAATCAGGCGCGATTCTGGAATATCTCGCTGACAAGACCGGCAAGTTCCTGCCGCGCGACGTGCGCGGGCGGGTGGAAGTCATGCAATGGCTCTTCTGGCAAATGGGCGGCCTGGGACCGATGCTCGGGCAGAACCATCACTTCCGTGGCTACGCCGCCGAGAAAATTACCTACGCCATCGAGCGCTACACGAAGGAAACAGAGCGGCTCTATGGCGTGCTCGACGAACGGCTGGCAGACCGCGAATTTGTCGCGGGCGAGTATTCGATTGCGGACATGGCGTGCTACCCCTGGATCGTTTTACACGAGCGGCAGGGACAGAATCTGGACGATTTTCCCGATCTCAAGCGCTGGTTCGAAACCATTCAAAAGCGCGACGCCGTGAAGCGGGCCTATGAGGTGGCGCGTACGGTAAATCCTGATGCCAGAGGGATGACCGAGGAAGCTAAGAAAATTCTTTTCGGCCAGGGACGGCGGCCCAAAACGACGCCATGAATTAGGTTGACCATCGTTTCATCTGTCAAAGATGCCGCCGCGCCAGCATAGCCCTGATCGTTTTCGGCGCCATCGGTTGCCATGGATCAAGGGGTTTATCGCAAATTTAATCTCGATCTTCTAAGACGTACACTTATGGCCGGATTTGGTTCCACCTTACGTCCGCGGAAAGTCATGTATGGATATTTCTGACAGTTTCCCGCTTTATTCTTAAACCCGGATTCCGCAGTTCGACTGAGGAGACGGCAAGCGAGGTGGAACCCTGGAGTAGCGAAGGCGTCCAACTGTGAAATTTCAAAGTCATTTTGCGCTTTCGCACGTCGTCGTTACGAGCTTTAACGTTCCGCCGAAGCACCGCTGCTCGATGTCTGGTCAGAGGCAGAAACCCATCGACTTTGCTACGGAAGGGTTGCGCCTCGCGCTTCCTGTCGAGCGCAACTGCGGAATCCGGGTTAAATCGACGCTGTAGTCGCGTCTGTGTTTCGGGTGGCTTGATGAAGAACCGCCATCACGTCGTGATCATCGGTGGAGGTTTTGGGGGGCTTTCGGCCGCGCAATGTCTCAAAGGCAGTCCCGTCCGGGTTACTTTGATCGATCGGCGCAATTTTCATCTGTTTCAACCGCTGCTCTACCAGGTGGCCACCGGATGGCTTTCTCCGGCTAATATCGCTTCAACACTGCGTGCAACGCTCAAACACCAACAGAATGCGAGTGTCATTCTTGCCGAAGCCAACGACATCGATACCAAACAGCGCCGCGTCATTTTGAGCGACGGCCAGATCGACTACGACACCCTCGTTGTCGCCACCGGTTCGCAGCATCATTATTTTGGCAACGATCAATGGCGCACCATCGCGCCGGGACTGAAAACGATCGAAGACGCCACGGAAATCCGGCGCCGGATCTTTATTGCGTTTGAAGCCGCCGAGCGGGAGCGTGATCCCGCCAAGCTTGAGGCCTTGTTGACATTGATGATCGTGGGCGGAGGACCGACCGGCGTCGAATTGGCCGGAGCTCTAGGTGAAATCGCGCATGATACTCTGAAGCATGATTTCCGTAACATGGATCCTTCCAGGACGCGAATTTTGTTGGTCGAAGGGGGCGAGCGCATTCTCCCGTCTTATCCCGCCGAGTTGTCGGCGAAGGCTTTGGCTGCCCTCAACAGTTTAGGTGTGACGGTGAAAGTCAAAACTTTTGTCATTGATATTCATGCCGAGGCCGTCACGGTCAAAGATGAAGAAAGCGTATATTGTGTTCCCTGCCGCACCGTGATCTGGGCCGCCGGGGTGCAGGCCTCTCATCTGGGGCAAGTGATCGCAACAAAGACCGGCGCAAAGGTGGATCGGGTGGGCAGGGTTGAGGTCGAACCTGATTTGACGATCCCCGGCCATCCGGAGATATTTGTGATCGGCGATCTGGCGAGCTATTCCCACCAAACCGGGAAGCCTCTTGCCGGTATCGCGCCGGTGGCGTTGCAGCAAGGCCGATATGTGGCTCAAGTCATCGACGCGAGAATCAAAAAAAAGCACATTGCGCCGTTTCGTTACCGAGATCGAGGCGCGATGGCGATCGTCGGGCGAGCTTCAGCGGTGGCGGAAATGGGCCGGTTTCGGTTCTCCGGATATTTTGCCTGGCTTGCGTGGTTGTTTGTTCATCTCGTCAATTTAATCGAATTCGAAAATAAAATCCTCGTGCTAATCCAATGGGGTTGGTACTATTTCAGTCGTAATCGTGCGGCCCGGTTGATCACAGCAACCGGAGCGCCATTCGGTGGCGAAGTTAGCGGCGGCGAAAAATCGGATCCGGCTGGTACATGAAGAACTCATGGTTGATTGTGGCTGGTTCTTTCAGCGATCGCGGCGACGCAAGAAAACAGAGTTAACGAATCCTCCAGCAATCGCGTTGTCCAGGGCGTCCTCAATTTACCCTCACTGCTGTCTGGGAAATTCCTTCAAACGAATGATCCGTGATCCGGCGAATCACGCCAACGCTATAGATTTGCGATAAATTGCAAATTTGGCCCGACTTTTGCGCTGCTCATCCTGGCCGAGCCATACCATGGCTGAAGCCGCGCCGAATCAGCTTCGCTCTCTGGCGCTCGGCATTTTTTGATCATTTTGGGCGCAAATCTTCTCATGATCATTCCGCCCGTCGGCATGATGCCTGGCGTTGTTCGGCCCAGCGCTGGTGCCCGTAGGCGGTGTCATGGGCTGGTCGAAAAATTAATGTCAAGGCAGACGCCAATGCAGCGCTGTGACGGCCGAATGGGCATCCGCTGATGGCCCAGATATTCCATCCCAGTACCAACACCCTCTCTAGGGTCACTATTTTTGGCGGCATAGTTCTCATGATCGTCCTGGCGATGCTGCTCGGGGTAATCAATCGATCCTCCTATGTCACGGAGGCAGGTGTCGCCCGCGCCCAGCCCGTACCGTTCAGCCACAAGCACCACGTCGGGGATAATGGAATCGACTGTCGCTATTGTCACACCTCGGTGGAGACGTCCTCGTTCGCCGGCATCCCGTCGACAAAAATCTGCATGAATTGCCATAGCCAAATTTGGGCTGATAGTCCCACGTTAGAACCCGTCAGGGAAAGCTTTCGCACTGGCAAATCGATTGAATGGACCCGGGTGCACAACCTGCCGGGTTTCGTTTACTTTGATCACAGCATCCATGTGAAGAAGGGCGTCGGCTGTACGACTTGCCATGGGCAAGTTGACCAGATGCCGCTCATGTGGCGGGAGAACTCGCTATATATGGAATGGTGTTTGGAGTGTCATCGTGAGCCGGAGCGCTTTGTGAGGCCAAGAGGATTTGTTTTCAGCGTGAGCTGGCAGCCGCCGCCCGACCAATCGGCGCTCGGTCGAAGGCTTGTGCAGGAATACAAGATCCAGAGAATGACGAGTTGTTCCGTATGCCATCGATGAAATTACTAATGAGTTCGTTATTTAGAGACTATGTCGCTAGTGTGCGACCGAGAGGCGAGCCCTTCCGATCGCGGTCAATGGTTCCCTGCCTTGCCGGCCACCACCCCGTCCTCTCCATAGGTGGAAATGCCCGCCGGCAGGGCCTGAAAACAAC
>DATBLC010000333.1:0-20356 GCA_036555515.1 Binatia bacterium | reverse complement strand
CCACCACCCCGTCCTCTCCATAGGTGGAAATGCCCGCCGGCAGGGCCTGAAAACAACCTTTGCGCTCCTGTGCCCGCGCTCTCCAGGTCTCACCCCTCGGTCGCTGTTTGGTTACTCAATTGTGGACTCCTTAATAAGTTTAGGAATTTAGGTTCGGAGTTCGAAATCGGATCGTTGAACTGAATACGCGGCAGTTTCAGTTGCATTTCAGAATCCAAACCATTAAACACACAAACATCATGCGTCCCGCGGCTAGAGTGCGAATTTTCATAGTCTTCGTTTTCCTCTTCAGTATTTGCCATGGCCCGGAAGCCGGATGGGCGCAGCGCGCCTCGGCGGGTCTGGTGGTTGCCGATAGCGATCTCGCCACTAGCGCGGGAATGGAAATGCTCAAACGCGGCGGCAACGCCGTGGACGCCGCGGTGGCGACGGCCTTTGCCTTGGCGGTGGTGGATCAGGCGTCTTCGGGCCTCGGTGGTGGCGGGTTCATGGTTATCTACGACGCCAAAGATCGCCGAGCCCATGCCCTCGATTTTCGCGAGACGGCGCCCGAGGGCGCCCGAGCGGAACAATATGCCAGGAACGGTAAACCGGCGCGGGACCTGAGTGTCACCGGTGCGTTGGCGGTCGCGGTCCCCGGAGAAGTGGCCGGTTTGTTACAAGCCGCGAAACGATTCGGCACGCTGCCATTGCAAGTCGTGCTCGCGCCGGCTATTCGATACGCAACCGATGGCTTCCCGCTAGATGCGACACTCCGTTATGCCATTGACCGTCAGCAGGAAGCCATGAAAAAATTTCCCAATCTCGCGCGGGTCTACATGCCGAAGGGGGAAGTGCCCGCAGAAGGGGAATCCATCCGCCAGCCCGAGCTTGCCGACACGCTTAAGGTCATCGCCTCCCAAGGCGCCGCTAGCTTCTATCAAGGCTGGATTGCCGAGGCCATCGCCGAGACAATCAAGAAAGAAGGCGGCGTGCTCACCGTCGACGATCTCAAGAATTACAAAGCTATCTGGCGAGAACCGCTGCTCGGCTCGTACCGCAAGCGCACGGTGATCACGATGCCGCCGCCCAGTTCCGGCGGCGTGGCGATACTGCAGATGCTGAACGTCCTGGAGGGCCACCAATTGAACAAAATCCCGCACAACTCGGCGACCTATTTACACCTCATAACAGAAGTTCTAAAGCACGCTTTCGCCGACCGGGCACAATATCTGGGCGATCCGGACTTCGTCAATGCGCCCATCGCCAGGTTGATCTCCAAGGACTACGCCGTGTGGATTCGCGGCCGCATTTCGCCGGCGAAAACCCAGCCCGCTAAGTTTTATGGGTTTGCCCATTACAAACCGGAGCAGGGCGGCACCACGCACTTTAGCGTCATCGACCGAAGCGGCAACGCGGTGGCCTGCACGATGTCGGTGAACACGCGCTTTGGCTCGAAACTTCTGGTGGCCAAAACCGGCATCGTGCTGAACAATGAGATGGATGACTTCGCTATCCATCCGAGCGGCAACGTCTATGGGCTGGTGGGAAAAGAAGCCAATTTCTTGGCGCCGAAAAAACGCCCTTTGAGCAGCATGTCGCCGGTTATTATTCTTCGCGGAGATCGCCCTGAGTTGATCGCCGGCGGCGCCGGCGGACCACGCATTATCAGCGCGACGCTGCAGACGATACTAAACGTGATCGATTACCGCATGTCGGTGCACAAGGCCGTCGAGGCGCCGCGTATTCACCACCAGTGGTTGCCGGAGCGGCTCGACGTAGAGAATGAACTGGCGCAGGAAACCAGGAATTCTCTCGAGCGTCGCGGTCATGGAATCAGGGAAAGTAGAACGATCGGCGTCGTTCAGGCCATCGCCGCAGGACGCGGCAAGGTAAGCGGCGCGGCGGACCCGAGAAAAGTCGAGCGGGCGCGAACTGAATGATTTAAAATCCCTGGGTTCAAACGGTTAGAAACCTCCGAAATCGATTTAAACGAATTTGCCACGGTTTAAACGATTGGAACCTTCTCGTCTTTCGAGAAGATAATCAACGCTTTTTCCACCAGAACCATAGGGGGAGGGCGAGCCGCCAGAGCTTCAGACCCTCACCGGCCATCCTCAAGAGTTTTCCGGCATAGCCGCTGGCCAGCAGACTGGAAATTGCCGCCGCGACGATGGGGTGGGCTTTGAGACTGCGGGTCAACCCCAGGACCACTCGGCCCAGCTCGAAGGGAGATCGCACTTGGCTGAACGCGGCGGCAAGCTCATCGCGTTCCCGCGCGCATTGAGCGATCAATCTTTCTTTGCGGCGGGCGATCTCGTCGAAGCGGCTACTCATGGGACGAGGCCCTCAAACGGTCCCGGTCCTTGGCCAGCTCGTCAAGAGTAGAGGGAAAAAGCCCAGGGCGGAGCAGAATACTTTTGCGCAGCATGAGCCCAGCGGCCGCGCCGACGCCGAGATACAGTACGGCCAACGCTCCCACCGCATAAACCCAACCTTGTGTCCAAAATATCGCAACCACAAAGATCGTGAGCACAATGATGCCGAGACCGAATCCGAAGAAAAGCAGCAGGGTGAGTATGAGCGTTTGTTTCAAACGCTCGCGTTCTTCCTCGAGTTCGGTGACGAAAAGTTCCAGGCGGGTGTGAAGAGCGGCGCTGAGCGCCTCCAGCGCAGGACGAACAGGCTGAAAGAATCCCTGGGGCGAACGATTTTCCGTCCCGGTATCGTTGCCGGTCATAATTCAGTTCTTAGCTCCGCCGGATGAGCAAGCCTAGCACTAACCCAGCAGCCGCCGCGATGCCCACCGCGCTCCATGGGTTCTCCCGGACGTAATCGTCGGCGACATCGGCGGCCTCTTTGCTTTTCTTGACGAGCACCTTTTCGGCATCCGCCAACGTTTTTTTCCCCTCGACGAGGCTCTGTTCGATTTTTTGGCGGGCGACGGAAATTTTTTCGCCGGCCTGGTTCGCCGAAGCCCTGAGCAATTCCTCCGCGTCGCTGATCAAAGTCTTAAGATCGCCGACCAGTTTCTCCCTGGCTGCTTCCCCGTTCATAATATCAATCCTCCTTGAGGTTAATCCACTATCACGGGGTCATCATATTCGGCGCTCCGCGTCCTTTCAAGGCTTAGGAAGGTATTTGCGGCGGCGCGTTGATTTCCAATTTCTAATCTGTAGGATACACTTCATTTGAAATCCCCGATGGGGAACGAGGAGGACACGCTTTATGACTCTCATGGCATTGAAAAGGGTGTCAATGATCGCGCTGTTGGGCGGCATAGCCGTACCGAGGCTCGCCGCGGCGCAAAGCGGTCTGGACCCGAAAATCATCGAGGGCGCGAAGAAAGAAGGGCAAATCGTTTATTACACGACCATGACTCTGGACCAGAGCAAGGCGGTGTCTGATCGTTTTGAGAAGAAATATCCGTTTCTCAAGGTTACGCTCTTTCGCACCGGCGGCGGACCGCTGTTGAATAAAATTCTAACCGAATCGCGCGGTGGCCGGCATGACTGGGACGTCGTCGTGGGGCGCGGCGAGATGGTGCTGCCGCTCATGCAACGCAAGCTCCTGGCGTCGTACCGCACGCCGGAAGCCAAGGCGATCGACGAGCAACTGGTCGACAAGGAGGGATATTGGACCGCCTATTACGTCAATAGCTATGTTCTCGGGTGGCACACCAAGCTGGTAAGGCGCGAAGATGTGCCGAAAACCTACGAGGCGCTGCTCAATCCCAAATGGAAGGGTGGACTTATTTCCCTAGATACCGAGGCGTACGGCATGCTCGAAGGCTTGAAGGGTGTGTGGGGTAGGGAGAAAACCCTCGATTATTTCAAAAAACTCGCGGCCCAGGAGCCGGTGATAAAACGTGGCAACACGGAACGCGTGCAACTCGCCGTTGCCGGGGAATATTCGCTGATTATCGCCTACAATCAGACCATCCAGAGAATGACTTCCCGAGGCGCGCCGATTGATTGGCTGCCCCTGGAGCCCGTGGTCACTCAGGTCAACCCCGTCATGATCGGCGCCAAAGCTCCGCATCCGAACGCGGCGCGGTTGTATTACGACTTCATCCTCTCCAGAGAAGGCCAAGAAATGCTCAAGGGTATGCAGCGCATTCCGGTTCGGAAAGACGTCGAACCCGACCCGCCTCGGCTATTCCGGGGCTTCAAGTATGTCATCGAGAATCCCGAAGATTACGCCGATTTCAACGCTACGGTGAAACAGTATTTGGAAATTTTTAAACTGCGGTGAGAGAAAAGGCCTTAGACAATGTGCACTAGGCAATAGTAAAACCGCTAACGATGGGGTGGGTTTCTGCGCTAATGCCTATTGCGTCTCTGCGAAGGGATTCTTTAAGACCACCGTTTGCTCTCGTCCCGGCCCCACCGAAATGAGAATCATTTCGGTTTCCAATATTTCCTCAATACGGCGCACGTATTTTTGCGCATTGGCGGGCAGATCGGAAAATTTCCTGACTTGCGTGAGGGGCTCCTGCCAGCCATCCATTTTCTCATAAACGGGTTTGATGCCCTGCATGGTCTTCAAGCTGGCGGGAAACTCGGTGAGTGTATTGCCGCCGAACAGGTACGCTGTGCAGATCGGAATCTGTTCGAATCCGGTTAGCACGTCGAGCTTGGTGAGGGCGATGCCGGTAATCCCATTGATGCGAACCGCATGGCGAACCGCGACCGCGTCGAACCAACCGCAGCGGCGCGACCGGCCGGTCGTGGCGCCGAACTCCACGCCTTCGCGCCGCAAGGTTTCCCCCTCCCGACCGAACAGCTCCGTCGGGAATGGGCCGCTGCCTACGCGGGTCGTGTAGGCTTTGGAAATGCCGATCACTTGATGGATTTGCCGGGGTCCGACACCGGAACCGCTGCATACATTGCCCGCCACCGTACTCGATGAAGTTACGAAAGGATACGTGCCGTGATCGACGTCGAGCAGGGTTCCTTGGGCGCCTTCGAACATCACCTTTTTGCCGGCGCGGATTTGCTCATCGAGGAGCAGGCTCGTGTTAATTACATAGGGCCGTAGCTTTTCGCGGTAGGCGGCGTAACCATCGTGAATTTCATCAAAGTCCAGGGTCTTTTCCTTGAGAATGGCGCGGAGATAAACATTCTTTTCCTCGATATTGCGCCGTAGTTTCTCCTGAAACGTGTCCGCTTCAAGCAGGTCGATGAAACGAATTCCCACTCGCGCCACCTTGTCCTCGTAGGCGGGGCCGATGCCGCGGCCCGTGGTGCCGATCATGCCTTCGCCGCGCAGCCGCTCGCGCGCCTGGTCGATGGCCTTATGAAAGGGCATGATCAAGTGCGCTTCCTCGCTAATGCGGAGCAGCGCCTCGTCTTGCAAATGCCCCTGCGCTTTCAAGCCTTCAATCTCTTCGATCAGCACGGCCGGATCGACCACCACGCCGTTGCCGATGACGCAGAGTTTATTGGCATGGAGCGCGCCGGATGGTATCAAGTGCAGCACGGTCTTCTTACCGTCGACGACCAGCGTATGTCCGGCGTTGTTTCCGCCCTGAAAGCGGACGATAACGTCCGCCTCGCGCGTGAACAGATCGACTATCTTGCCTTTGCCTTCGTCGCCCCACTGGGCGCCGATGATTGCGACGTTTGCCATCTTTAGTTTCTCGTGTTCGTGGCTCGTGCTCGTGGAGGGACGGGTGACTTAGGCGGTTTTAGGGCGGCGATCACGATTCACGGTCACGTTTTATCTTAGAGTTTCACCAATTCCGCCGACACGATTTGCGGCAGGGCGCGCAACTCTTTCAATGCCTTTTGCGGCACGACATCGTCCACATGGGTGAAGGAGATGGCGTTGCCGCCTTTTTCGGTCCGCCCCAGTTCCATACCCGCGATGTTGATGCCGTTCTTCCCGAGTATCGTTCCTACCGCTCCAACCACGCCGGGCACGTCGTTATTGTGGAGGATGAGAATATAACCCTCCGGAACGGCTTCGAGGTAAAAACTGTTGACGCGCACGATGCGCGGGTGTTTTCTGCCGAAGATGGCGCCTTCGATTTCCAAATCTTGTTTGCCGTTTTTCGCCTTGACCGTGATGGAACTAGCGAAATCTCCGGAGTGTTCCCCCTTCGATTCAACGATCTGGATGCCGCGTTCTTTGGCGATCAGCGGCGCATTGACGTAGTTGACGGCGGATTCCATCACCGGCGTCAACATTCCCTTGAGCACCGCCAGAGTCAGCGCCGCGACGTTATACTGGACGACATCGCCGCGGTATTCGACATGGACTTCCTTGGGCAGAAAGTCGGACATTTGGACGTGCAGGCTTCCCAGCTTCTCGGCCAGTGTAAGATACGGTCGCAAGACCTCGAGAAGTTCCGGGCTCACCGATGGGACGTTGACCGCGTAGCGCACAATGCCCTTGCTCAGGAAATCCACCATCTGTTCAGCCACCGCGATGGCGACGTTGAGCTGCGCTTCGTCCGTCGAAGCGCCCAGGTGCGGCGTCGTGACCACTTGCTCCATCTTCAACAATGGATGATCCGAAGTAGGCGGCTCGTCAACGTAAACGTCCAGGGCCGCGCCGGCGACTTTGCCTTCCTTGATGGCGTCGGCGAGATCCTTCTCATCAACGATTCCACCGCGCGCGCAGTTGACGATGCGTACGCCGGTTTTCATCTTGGCGAAGGCTTCGCGATTGATGAGCCCCTGGGTGTCCGGCGTCAAGGGCACGTGCGCGGTAATAAAATCGGCCTTGGCAAATATCTCGTCCATGCTCGCCGGCTCGACGCCCATCTTGGCTATGTTATCGGCGGTGATGAACGGGTCAAAGCCGATGACTTTCATACGCAAACCGGCGGCGCGTTCGGCGACGATACGGCCGACGTTGCCGAGCCCGATAACGCCGAGGGTTTTGTTGCACAACTCGACGCCGACAAATTTGTTGCGCTCCCACTTGCCGCCTTTGAGGGAAGCGACCGCCTGGGGAATATGGCGCGCCATGGCCATCATGAGGGCGATGGTATGCTCGCCGGTGGTAACGTTGTTGCCGCCCGGCGTGTTCATCACCACGATGCCTTTTTTGGTCGCCGCGTCGGCATCGATATTTTCGAATCCGACGCCGGCGCGGCCGATGACTTTCAAGTTTGCTGCCGCTTCGATGAGTTCCGCGGTGATCTTGGTGCCGCTCCGAATCACCCAGCCGTCGTAGTCGCCGCAGATTTTCTTGAGATCGTCCGATTTAAGTCCGATCTTGACATCGACCTCGAACCCGCCGGCGTTTTGAAATACCGCGAGTCCCTCGGGGGCGAGCGAATCGGTCACCAGGATTTTCATCTTCGGTTCCACCGTCTCGTGTCCACTAAAAATTCGGCGATTGACGAAAAAAGCTCGAGCATTCCTCGAGCCGCCGTCGTCGATTCGCGATCTCTAAGCGAGCGCCTCCATCAGGACTTCTTCTGCCGCCGCCACGCCCCGGCCGAAGGGAATCTCGGCGCCGAATTTTCTTAGCGCCATCTCCAGCGCGGCGATTGCCGTGATAACATCGAAAGCGCCCATGTAGCCAACGTGCGCGATGCGGATTGCTTTGCCCTTGAGCTGGTCCTGACCCTCGGCCAGGGTGACGTTCATCCTGTCACGCAGGTAGTCGAGGACCCGGTCCGCGTCAATGCCGTCGGGTAAATAAATGCCGGTGGCCGCGGGGCTAGGGCTGTCGGGCGCGAGCAACCTAAGTCCTAATGCGAGCGCCGCGGCGCGGGTGGCGCGGCAAAGTCGCGCGTGACGCGCAAAGACGTTTTCGAGGCCTTCGCGCTGGATCATGGCCAACGACGCACGCACTCCAAAAATGAGTGAAACCGCGGGGGTAAAAGCGCCGGAGCCTTTTTGCTGATTTCTTCGTTCGAGATTCAAGTCAAAATAAAAGCGCGGCAGCTTCGCGGTTTTGGTTTTCTCCCACGCGCGGTCGCTAAGCGCGATAAACCCCAGCCCCGGCGGCAGCATGAGCGCTTTCTGGGAACCAGTTACCAACACATCGATTCCCCAGTCGTCCACGGGCATCGGCACGACGCCCACGGCCGTGACGCCGTCCACGAGCAATAAGGGGCCGTTTTTCGTCAGTTGGGCGATTTCTCGTACGGGATGAAGCACCGTCGTGGAGGTCTCGCTGGCTTGGATCATCACGCCCCGAATATCCGAATTGGTTTTCAGGCGCTTCTCGACGTCGGCGACTTTGACTGCCTCGCCCCAGGACACTTTCATTTCGACCGGGTTCAAGCCGTAAGCGTTGGAAATGTTGAGCCAGCGCTCGCCAAACTTACCGCCATTGATGACCAGCACCTTGTCGCCCGGCGAGAATAGATTGGCTATGGATGCTTCCATTGCGCCGGTACCGGACGAAGCGAGCATCAAAACGTCGTTTTTAGTGCCAAAAAGCTTTTTCAATCCTTCCCGGGCTTCGTCGAATACCTTGTTAAACTGCGGCGTGCGATGATGAATCATCGTTTCCGACATCGCGAGCGCGACTTCGTTGGGAATTGGCGTGGGACCCGGAGACAGGAGATAGTGCTTAATCATGATTTAGTCTCACCGGCTCTTTCGTGATATTAGAGTGATATGCCGGCGCAAGCAACGCGTTTAACCAGGCGCGAATGAGCGCGTTGGGACAAACAAAAAAAAACCTGGACCTCTATCTTTAAGAGACCCAGGCGTTCGGCCGTCTTAGTGCTTTGCACTCCCTCGTGGTCGATTCCACGTTCGCCAGTCGCGCAAAACTACCAGAAATTTTTATCTGGAAAGACCCGGGATGTCAACGCCGCCGCACAAAGCGATTTCCATTTCGTTTGAATTTGCCAAGGCGAATCGGATTGTGCAAAGATTCATGGCCATGGAGCGATTGATCCTTTTTGACATCGACGGCACGCTGACGCGGACTCAGAACGGCTATATTCCATTTAACCGGGCGATCTTCGATACCTTTGGGGTCGCCGGGGATATCCGCTGGGTCTTTCCCGACGGTATGACGGACCCGCGCATCCTCGAAGAAATTTTCGCCAAGGCCGAAGCGGAGATAACCGTCTCCGATGAACAGTTGGGACGGTTCTCCACGAATTTGGCGGGAGCCTACGCCGGAGCGTTGCAAGACGGGACGACCGCAGTGGGCGCTCTCGGCGGCGCAGCCGAGTTGCTGGAGCGGTTGGCCTTAAACGGGGAGTTTGCCCAGGGAGTCGTAACCGGCAATTTCGAGGCGACGGCGCGCATAAAGCTTCAGGCCGCGGGGCTGGCGTCTCACCTCAATTTCGGCGCGTATGCGAGCGATTCAAGTTACCGTCCCGACTTGCCAGCGATCGCTAAACAGCGCTGGGAAAAGAGCACCGGGCGGCTGATTGGCGCCGAGTTTTGTATCATCGTCGGTGACACGCCCAAAGATCTCGAAGCGGCGCGCGACAACGGTATGAAATGCGTGCTCGTGGGCACTGGGCGATATGCCGTCGAAGACTTGCGTTATTATTCTCCCGATGCCTGCGTGGCGAATTTAACGGACACGGCGGAAATAGTCGATTTGTTGCGGCGAATTTAAGGAGGATCAAATGCTTTACCGAAACGTTGGCAACACCGGGGTAAAAATTTCGGAGATCGGCTTTGGCTGCGGCAATAATGCCGTACTGATGGTCAAATCAACCTATGAGGAACAGCGCAAAGCGGTGCGCCACGCCCTCGATTTGGGAATCAACTTTTTCGATACGGCCTTTGCCTACGGCTTGGGAAAATCCGAGGAGAATCTGGGACGAATCTTAAACGATCTGGGCGCCGATCCGGTGATTTCTACTAAAATTCGTCTGGATGCCGACGCCATCGGTGATATCAAGGCGGCGACGATCAATGCCGTCGAGGCCGGGCTGTCGAGGTTGAAGCGCAGCCGCGTCGATTTCATCCAGCTCCATACGCGGGTGACGTTGGAACGCGGCGTGGGCAAGCGCTTTAGCGTGACGCCGCAAGATGTTATCGGACCGAACGGGGTTATCGAAGGTTTCAAGACGATGCGGGAGCGCGGTAAGGTCAGCCACTTTGGATTTAGTGGTTTGGGTGAGACCAAGGCGCTCCTTGAGCTGGTGGACAGCGGCGAATTTCACGGCTTCCAATGCTATTACAATCTGCTCAATCCGAGCGCCGGCCAGCCGGTGCCCAACGGTTTCAGCGCGCTCGACTACGGCCTGATTCTTGATCGCGCAGCGGCCAAGGGAATGGGCGCTTTCAACATTCGTATCCTTGCTGCGGGGGCCCTGACTTCGGATCCGAGCGCGGGTGGTGGGAGCAGCACGGAGCCGCTGTCACCGGGTTCCGAATATCCGCTCGATCTGCAACGCGCGGAAAAGGTAAAATCTGCGCTTGGCGTTGATGGTAAAGGTCTGACGCAAGCCGCCATCGGCTTCGGTTTGATGAATCCAAAGATTTCTACGGTACTCGTCGGCTTTTCGAATACCATTCATATCGATGAAGCGGTGGCCTGCTCGGGGGCGCCGCGGTTGTCGGAGGACCAGCTGGCGAAAGTCAGAAGACTTTGGGACATCGATTTCGGCACGCTGAGGTGCTAATTCTCGAGGAGGCGGTGAATGACCCTGTTTTTTCACTCCGACGACGTCGATCAATTGATTGGGTTTAAAGAGGCTGTAGAGATCACCGAAAACGCGCTGCGCGATTGGGTATCGCCGCAAGGCGTCAATGCGCCGCGCAAGCGGTTGAATTTACACCGGGAGATTGGCGAAGGGAAATTTGACACGGTGCTCAACATCTACGCCGGCGGCTCGGCTTCATATGGAGCGATTGGCGCGCAAGTGGCGCTGCATCGAAAGGCCATCGCCGGCAACCAGCAGACACGGCCACCTTTCAACCCGGATCAAATCGAGTTGGCGCTGATTTACGATACCGACGGCGGTTCCTTGTTGGGAGTCATGGCGCACCGGCCGCGGGATTCCACCGGTGTTGCCGACTTGCGGACTCCGGCTACGAGTTTGGCCGGCCTCGATCTCTTCGCGCGCAAAGCGGCGCGGCGGGTGGGCATCTACGGTTCCGGGCAGCAAGCTTGGGCGACGTTTGCCGGCTTATGCCAATTGCGCGAGATCGAGAGCGCGAAGGTCTATAGCCCGACTCCCGCCCATCGCGAAGGCTTTGCCAGAAAGATCGGCGCGAGGACCGGCGTGCGTGTCGAGCCCGTCGATTCACCGGAGCTGGCTGCAAAGGATGTCGACATTATTCTTTGCATGACCAACACCAATGTTCCGGTGATCAACGGCCGTTGGCTTGAAGAGGGCCAATATATTATTTCCGTCATTGGCAGCAATATCGAGCTGGTCAAAAGCGGCAATCTTTCGGCGCCGCGGCGGGAAATCGACGATGCCACGCTCAAGCGCTGTGACTTTGTCGTGGCGTTGTCCAAGGCTCAGGCGATTGACTCGCAGCAGGGGGACATCTACTGGCCGGTGCAAAATGGCGTCATTAGTTGGAACAAGATCGTCGAGATTGCCGATGTCCTTGCCGGGAAAGCCAAAGGTAGAAGCGACGACGAGCAAATCATTCTTTACAAGAATCAGGGTGGTCAGGGTATCGTCGACATCGCGCTAGCCAAGAAATGCTACGAGCTTGCTAAACGGCACGGGAAAGGTTACGAGATGCGCATCCAAGCGCGAGAGAACTGGTGGGTGCAGGGTGGCAGGGCGGAGACCTGGTAAGCGTGCGCGGTTTAGGTCTCGAGTTGAGAGATATGCTTAAGTCTTAAGGGATGTTGGTCTGAGGGAGCATCTATGAAAAAATTTCTTGCGATCATCGTCATTACGTTGGCGTGGTTCATATACTTTTACTTTGCGGCGGGTACCCGGCTTGTTCACGCCCAGGCGCCTTACCATCAGGGCAAGACCATCACGATTGTCGTCGGCACGCTGGCGGGAGATCTCTATGATCTCTACGCCCGCGCCATCGCCCTTTATATGGGAAGGTACATTCCGGGAAATCCGAACATTATTGTGCAGAACATGCCTGGCGCTGGGCACATGATCGCCGCCAATTACCTCTATAACGTCGCCAAACCCGATGGTTTGACCATGGGCGCGATCAATGCGGGTTTGTATTTCGAACAGCTCATCGGGCGGCCCCAGGTCAAATTCGACTGGACTAAATACTCCTGGATCGGCAATGCCACCAAGTCGCCGCAGGTTCTCTACATGCGCGCGGACAGCCCTTACAAGACCATCGACGACGTGCGCAGCGCGAAAGAACCGCCGAAATGCGGCACCACGGGCACGGGCAACATGGGCTATCTCGTGCCGAAGCTTTTGGAAGAAACCTTGGACGCGAAGTTCCACGTCGTCGCCGGTTACAAGGGCGGTAGCGAGATCGATCTTGCGGTGGAAAGGGGCGAGATCCAGTGCCGGTCTCTGAGCACCGAGGCGTATTTTTCGCGCGAGCCTTTTCTTAGCTGGCGCAAGAACGGGTTTTCCCGCGAGCTCGTTCAGGGCGGGAGAGTGAGAATCGAGAAGTTACCCAACACGCCGACGCTCCTCGAGCTGATGGAAAAGTTCAAAACCCCGGAGCAAGGGCGGCGCTTGGCGACGGCGCTGCTCGCCTCCGGCGAGTTTCACCGGCCCTACCTCGCGCCCCCCAAGATGCGCCCCGAGCATGTCAAAATCCTCCGTGAGGCCTTTACTAGAACGATGAAGGACCCTGAATTTCTGGCGGAGACGAAGAAAAAACGGCTCGACATCGATCCTACGACCGGCGAAGAGGTCCAGTCCTTAACCAGCGAATTAATGAACCAACCGCCCGAAGTGATCGAGCGCTTAAAAAAAATGATCGGGAAATAGGTTCTTCGGTTTGTCGCCGCTTACGGTTTGATATCTTGTAAGAACCACTCGGTTGGGATCTCGTGGCCTAACCCTTTCTGTTGTGCTCCCTTATAGGCGCAGTAGCCCAGGGTGGCAAATTGTACGCCTGTGCCGACGTTGTTTAAAAAGAACGTGATCTGTTGATTGTTCGTGCGGCTCGGCGCTTTGCCGGCGATGAGATCCGAGATTTCGGGATAGCGCGTCCAATCGCGCTCCTTTTCGCGGCGCACACCCGGCATGTCTCCGATGATGCCGGGTGGTTGGTAGTGTTGGATGCCGCCGAAATGGGTATGAATGGCGACGATGTCACATTTGTCCAAGACGGCCATGTCGGTTTCAAACTCCCGGATCGAGTTGTAGTGCATGCCCGGTTGTAGCCACTCGATGCGCAAAACCGGCCGTGACGAATTGGTCGCGCTGCAAATCACGTCCACTTCCCTGGCCGCTTCCTCGGCGCTGCCCACCGGCTCGCCCTCGATGCCTGTTTCCTTCTCCATCTCTTCAACAAAGGCTTTTCGGTGCTCGGCGTTAGGACTGAAGACCTTGACTTTTTTGATGGGCAAGACCGAGGGCATGAAGCGATAGTGCGCTCTTGCCTGTCCGCCGCTACCGATAAGGCCCAGGACTTGGGAATTTTTTCGCGCCATGACTTTCATGCCGAGGGCGCTGGTGACTCCGACCCGGGTCTGCTGGATAAAGCCGTCGGGCATGATGGCGAGCAGCTCACCGGTCTCCGCGCTAAAAAGCTGGACGAGTCCGACGAACATGCCTTTTGCCAGCGGCAATTTTTCGAGACGAACGGAGTTGCTGATGTGCTGTTCTTGGTCGACGGTCGAGGTAATCCGGAGCGCCAGTACACCGTATTTTCCTACGCCACCGTCGACCGATTTAAAGTTATAAGTAGACTGCGGTAGAGAATGCGGGAGGTAGGTCTGGCATGTTGGCCTGTTGACCGCGCGACCATGGGCCTGCTCGCGGTAGCTATCTTCCATGACCTCAAGGCATTCTTTGATATTGAGCGCCTGTCGAATCTCGTCGTTGTTGAGAATGATCGTCATCGTTACACCTCGCCTCGTCTTACTTCGATCCTTTCAATCCCTATCCGAACGTTTCGCAGTTGTCCAATTCTTGGCCCACGGTTGATGAAATCTGACGGCGCCCGCTTGAGCAACCATGCCCGAGTGAGCGCCATGGGCGCCCGGAAGTCCTTATGGGGGACAGGATCGTCCACAAATAGCCAAAATGTTTTTTTAAAGGTTCGGCGCGCTTAGCCGATGAAGAAAATATCCAAACTCCACAACCGGCTGGAAGACGGCGCCGACGGCAGCCCGCGGCGCCATTTGTGCAGGGAAGAAATCGAGGAAAATCATCATGGATCAGGATAACGGCCAACCGAGCTCCGCTTTGAGTTCGCTCCGTTTGCCAGCTCGCGTGGATGAAGTGATGACGCAAGCCGTCATGACGCTTCGTCTCGGCGACAGTTTCGGCGACGCCGTGAAATTGATGGCGACCCAGCATGTGCGCCATTCCGTCGTTATTGACGACGACCGACGCGTCAAAGGAGTGATTTCGGACCGGGATGTCTTGCGTGCTTTGGCACGCACTCCCGACTGGCAAACCAAACCGGTGACCGAGATCATGACCCACGATCCCTTCGTCGTAAGTCCGCGCGCCGCGGTCACCGATGCCCTGGCGCATTTACTTGAAAAGCGGATCAATTGCCTGCCCGTGGTGAGCGAGGACGGGAAGGTGTGCGGCATAATCACTTCCACCGATCTTTTGAAATCGTTCCAGAAGGTTTTGCAAGCGGGGAATTATCAAGAACGCTGATCCCCATTGCCCGCCAAGCCGGTTGCGCTCCCGTGCCACCGCGCTACAGTGAGGTATGGCCATTACCATCGCCGTCACGGTCAAACCCAACGCGAAGAAGCCCGCTATCACTCGAATTTCCGACACGGAGTATCGAGCCGCCGTCAACGCCGCGCCGCAAGACGGCAAAGCCAATCAGGCGCTGATCGAACTATTAGCCGATCACTTCAGTGTGGCGAGATCTTCCGTCGAGATTCTGCGCGGCCGCAGCGCTAGGAAGAAATTGATCCGTATCGGCTGAAAGCCGGCGTCGAAAGGGGGTTTAGCTGCCGCGCGCTTGCCCGAATCTTTTCATTCAACCTGGATTCCGCAGTTAGACTGAGGAGGCGGCAAGCGAGGTGGAACCCTGGAATAGCGAAGGCGTCCAACTGTAAAATTTCAAACTCATTTCGCGCTTACGCACTTCACGTCACGAGCTTTAACGTTCCATCCAAGCACCGTTGCTCGATGTCTGGTCAGAGGCAGACGGCATCTCCGCCACAGGCGGATCAGCCTTCGGCTGAGACTTTACTACGGAAGGGTTGCGCCTCGCGTTTCCTGTCGAGCGCAACTGCGCAATCCGGGTTCAAGAGGCGCCGTTGCGCTCGATTCGTACGGGTCTGGAGGGAAGGACTCTTAGAGTCGGAGTTTGCAACGCCGCAAAAATCATGGCTTGATGCCTGCTGACAGGTGGCTCGAAGAAATGTCCAAGATTGAGAGCGCTGACACTTTAGCCTCGCCACTGACCGGTTGGGGCCGTCTTGCCGCCAACTCCATGGCGCATATGACCGAGCATCTTTTTAACGGCGTGATCGCGGTGATTCTGCCGCTGATCATTTCTTCTTTGGGGTTGAGCTTGAGCCAGGCGGGCGCGTTGGCTTCCGCTCGGACTTTGCTGGCGGGAGTCGCAAGTTTTCCGTCGGGGTTCTTCGCCGACCTGGCGGCCCGCCGTAACCTCGGCCTGGGACTGTGCATCGGCATGATTGGAATGGCGAGCCTTGGGTTGAGCCTGGCAGCAACTTTTCCCGTGTTGCTGGTATTCATGGCGCTGGCAGGAGCGGGCGGCGGCGGGTTTCACCCGCAATCGCTGGCGATTCTGACCGCTAAGTATCGCGACAGGCGAGCCTTTGCTCTGGGCGTCCACGACAGCAGCGCCAATTTAGGCGAGATCGTCGGTCCCTTGGCGCTCGGCCTTCTGCTCGGCTTCGTCGAATGGCGCGTGGCTTTACAAATCTGGGCGATCCCGGGCATTGTGCTCGGAACGCTTTACGCGTTTTTGGGGAGCGAGAGCGACCTCGCGGTAAGACGGCCAAAGAACTACCGCCGGTCGTTGTGGGAAGATGTGCTTGGAAACAAAGCCGTGTGTGGCCTGGTCGTGGTTTCCACTTTGCGTGCCATGGGGCAAACGGCTCTCGCCGCATTCTTGCCGCTCTATCTTTCATTGGAGCTAAAACTTTCCGCGGGTGTAACCGGCGCCTATATGTCGACGCTGTTTCTTTTCGCCGGCGCCGCGCCGGCGGTTGTCGGCTGGATTTCAGATCGATTCGGACACCGGCTTTTGATCGTCGTCTTTTCTTTTTTGAGCGTGGCGGCGATACTTGCCATTCCGTATCTGGGTTCAGGCGTAATTCTAGCGTTGGGCCTTGGGGCGTTGGGAGCTTTACTCTGGGCACTGAGACCCGTTATCGTAACCGCGGCCATTTCCGCCGCGCCACAACAGCTCTCCGGCAGCATCGTTGCGTTCATTTTTGGCGCTAACATGAGCGTCTCATTTCTTGCGCCGATAATGGCTGGATTGGTTGCCGACGCCTATGGGCTGACTGCCGCGTTGCTGGCCATCGCCGTTTTCCCGTTTCTGGCATCGGTTGTCGCTCTGGTGATTTTGCAGGTGCCCGGCGAAGGTAGCAGCTAGTCCGATGTGGTTCAAAGTTCAAGGATCAAAGCTACGGACAACGGTCCGGAGTTCATTAACGGACCGAAAAACATTGAACAATGAACATTGAACCCGGATTCCGCAGTTAGACTTGAGGAGCCCGGAAGCGAGGTGGAACCCTGGAGGAGCGAAGGCGGTCAACTGTAAAATTTCAAAGTCATTTCGCGCTTACGCACCTCGCTCTCACGAGACTTAACGTTCCATCCAAGCACCGCTGATCGATGTCTGGTCAGAGGCAGACGGCATCTCCGCCACAGGCGGATCAGCCTTCGGCTGAGACTTTACTACGGAAGGGTTCCGCCTGCGCTTCCTGGCTGAGCGCAACTGCGGAATCGGGTTGAACTGAACAATTCGGATTAGCGGCGCCGCTTGCGCGCCGTTCTGGGTGATGATTTTGGCTCTTCCGCAGCCTCGGCGGCTGAGCCGTCAAGCTTAGGCGTGACGTTGTCCCGAATCCACTTTTCGTCCCACCACTCGATGGGCAGGACGGCGACACCGTTCAGATAGACCCCGAAGTGGAGATGGTCCCCCACCGCGAGGCCGGTCTCGCCGCTTTTGCCAATAATTTGTTTTTGCTTGACCGGCTCTCCCTCTTTGACATCGATGGAACTCAGGTGCCCGTATAACGTGGTTAGACCCAGGCCATGATCGATGATCACCGTATTGCCGTAAATCCCGAGATCGCCGGTGAAGGCAACGACGCCATTGTTGGACGCTTCCACCGGATAACGCTTGGTAACCGACAGGTCGAAACCCAGATGATAAGCGTTGTCGATGATTTCGCCTTGATAGGTGTAGGTCCGGGCATCGGCGAAGTTGGCTTCCACTTTGGAGTTCGTGAGCTGGCTGAAAACACCGCTCCAAAGCATCTTATCCGCGCTTTTACGACCCACGTTTCGGATTTTTTCGTCGTTTTCCTTTCTCAGCGCGCGGTTGACGGCGACGAAAATTTCTTTCGGGCCCTTCTGACGGGCGGCGACGTCGGTTACAAGCGGGGCCACTTTGTTCTGGATGAATTCGTCGGAAACCGCAATGGTGCTTTTTTTGTATTTGACGTTTTTGAGCGTGTAGGCGAGTGCCATCTGTCTAGTGTTGCCGGCCTTATCCGTGGCGATAAGGATCGCTTTCTCCTCCTCAGGGGCATCATAGGGGTGGGCAAAAAAAACCAGATAGGTTCCGGCGTCTTTCGTTTGCCCCCTGTGGCCGGGAAAAAAATATTTGCCGATCTGGACTCCGCTCGTGACCGTATCCGCCGATGGCTTATAGGCGACGAGGCCCACGCCGCCAAAATTGACGTAAGGGTCGTCGGCCAGGAGTTCCAGTGTCGGAGGCGTGATATCGATGGTGAGATTTTTTTCAATGACGGTCTGGTTGCCGCGAAGCAAGCGCCATAAAGACCGGTCCCGGGCGCTAATGCGCAGAATCGCGGGACCTTCTTTCACTCCGGTAAGTTTAGCGGTCACTGCCACGGTGACCTTCTTCTGCATTACGGGCTGATCGTACTTCTCATTGACTAACGCATGCTCGGTGCCTCCGGTGGATAGCGTGACGGTGAGGGATTCAAGCCCCGTGCCCTGCTCGGTCACCTCGACCTCGATGGGCTTTAGAGCCAACACGTCGGTGTCCGGGGTAAGCTTGATTTCTGGCGCTTTCCACTCGAATTTCGGAAGCGCGAAATAGCCACCGGCAATGACCGCCAACAACAGCAGGGTGACGGCGATTTTCTTGATCGCGCCGGATTTTCTGGGCGGCGGGCCCAAATCAAAAGCAGCCATGAGTTAGGAATTGATCATGGGCGACCAAGGACCACGGCAAAGAGGGTTTCCATTCGTTCGTAAAAGGATAGATTGCAGGGGTTTCGATGTCAACAAATTTCGTGTTTTGGCCTAATTGATTCGATGGTTCAATCAAAGCAAGCCGCGGTCGCTGAAACTAAAATAACGCTCATGGCCGATCACCACGTGGTCAAGCACCCGGACGCCCATCACTTCGCCGACCTCTTTGAGCCGCCGGGTGATCTCAATGTCTTCCGGGCTCGGCGCGGGATCGCCGCTGGGATGATTGTGGACGAAGATGACGGCGGCGGCGGATTCCCGGATGACGGGGTTATAGACCTCGCGCGGGTGCACCAGCGACGCCGTGAGCGAGCCTTCGGAAATTTTCACGTCGCGGATTTTTTTATTTTTGTTGTTGAGCAAGACGACGTAAAAAAGCTCGCGTTTTTCTCGCGCCAGGTTCTCGCGAAAATGGCGGAAGACATCTTCCGCAGAGCGCAGCGGCTCTCCGGCTTGCCATTTTGAGCCGGTGACTCGCCGGGCGATTTCAAGACTGGCTTTGATCTCGGCGGCCTTTGCCGGACCGATCCCTTTGACGCCGGTTAGCTCAGCGACCGAAGCTTCATCGATCCCTTTGAGCCCGTCAAACTGCCCCAGAAGCAGGCGCGCCTGATCGATGGCACTTGCGCCCGTGCTGGCGTTGCCGTTTCGGAGCACGATCGCCAATAGTTCGGTGTCGCTGAGCGACGCGGCGCCGCGGCTTAAGAGCTTTTCTCGGGGACGGTCCTCCTCGGGCCAGTCCTTGATGGTTTGATTGGTGGGCATGGGCACCTCGCCGTCGTATCCTAGTTGTTGCGCCGATGCGAACTCCGGGCTGCGCTTCCGTCTACCACAATGGGCGGCCTAGTCCAAGACGTGGAGCGCGAGTCCCTTCAAGTACTCGCCTTCAGGGTGGTGCAGGCTCACGGGATGATCGATGGGCGGCCCGAGCTTTTTTACGATGCTGACCCGTCGTCCGGCGTCCACCGCGGCGCCGAAAACGACTTTTTGAAATAAATCAGCAGATACATGCTGCGAACAAGAAAACGTCAAAAAAAGCCCCCCGGGCTTAAGATGCTTGAGGGCGTGGAGATTTAAAAATTTATAACCGCCGGTGGCGGCCTCGACGTCAGCGCGGCGGTGGGCAAGCGCAGGCGGATCGAGCACGATGATGTCGAAATTGGCGTCACACTCTTTAAGATAAGCAAAGGCGTCGCCCTTGATGAGTTCGGCGTTATCACCGCCGAGTTGGTTAAGCGCGAGATTTTTCTCAGCGAGTTCCAACGCGGGCCGGGAAGAGTCGAGTGAGATCACCGATCGTGCGCCGCCACGGAGCGCGAAAACGCTATAGGCGCCGCTGTAGGAAAAGCAATTGAGCACCGCGGCGCCGCGCACGAGCTTCAAGAGAAATTGACGATTGTCCCGCTGGTCCAAAAAATAGCCGGTTTTTTGCCCCCGCCTGACGTCGACAAGGAATTGAGAGCCGCTCTCCTCGATCTCGATCAGTTCTGGCGGTTCCGCGCCGGCGAGCGTACCCACGGAGGCGCCGAGCCCTTCTTCCTCCCGCACTTTGCCATCGCTTCTTTCATAGAGTCCCTTGGCTCCGCTCAGGCCGCCAAGCGCGGCGCTGACGTCGTCCTTGAACAATTCCATGCCGGCGGTGAAAAACTGGCAGACGAGAAAATCGGCGTAGCGATCGACAATTAGCCCGGGTAAAAAATCTCCCTCGCCGTTGATCAATCGGTAGGCGTTGGTCTCGGGCGCGACGTATTTTTCCCTAAGCGCGAGGGCTCTGGTGATGCGGCGGCGGAAAAAATCTCCATCGATGGGCTCGTCTTTTCCCGTGAGGAGACGAACGCGGATTTGCGAGGCGGGGTTATAAAGCCCGCGGGCGATCCAGGATTTTTTGCAATCAAATATGTCCGCGACGCCAAC
>DATBLC010000332.1:0-10680 GCA_036555515.1 Binatia bacterium | reverse complement strand
TTGCCTCGGACCCGCCAAAAGTATTTGACGGCCTTCCCCAGCTCACCCTCGAAGTCGAGCATTTGATTTATTAGTGGAGGCGAATTTCCCGGCGGGCGATTAACTTTGGAGTCTCCGCGTCCAGGCGCTTTACGGCCATGTCAAAATAACGCGGGTCGACCTCTACGCCGACACTATTTCGACCCCATTTTGCCGCGGCGATGTTTGTTGTTCCCGTACCCATGAACGGATCAAGGACCGTGTCGCCAACGAAGCTGAACATCCTGATTAGCCGCTCGGCGAGTTGCAGTGGGTAGGGCGCCGGGTGCAACTTGGTTGAAGCACCCGTTAATCCCGTCCAAATTTGTTGGAACCAGGATTTGTGCAGGTCGGCTGGAATAACGCTAAGAATCCGAGTCGCCAGGGAAGGGCTTCGGTACCCCCCTGGCTTTCGTTCCATCAATATGAACTCGATGTCGTTCTTGATGACGCTATTGGGTTCATATGGTTTTCCCAGAAATCCCGCGCCATTACCGCTCGCCTCATAGACCGCATTTGCTATCTTGTGCCATATGATAGGAGCGAGGTTGTTGAATCCTAAACGCCTGCAACGCTCTTGAATCGACGCATGCAATGGCATGACGAGGTGTTCGCCCTTGTTCTTGCGTCTGGAAAGGCAAACGTCCCCGACTACGCAGATAAGGCGTCCTCCTGGAACGAGAGCATCGAAGCACGTAGCCCAAACCTTGTCCAGTTCGTCCAGAAACGTGTCGTAGTCAGCGATGTATCCCATCTGCCCTTCGCTGACATTGTAGCTTTTCAAGGTCCAGTAGGGTGGGGACGTAACAACCAGATGAACACTTTCTGGGCGTAGAAACTCTACACCCCGCGCGTCGGCTAGATAAAGGTCGTGCTGTGTCGGAAGCTGCTCCAGTTTCGCTTCGATCGCCGCGATGATCCTCGCATCCTTGGCGATTCGTGGAAGATCGGTCTGATGGTTGGTTATCGCACCGACTTCCTTGAGCGGAAATTCCGTTGGATCGAATGCGATGTTTAAATGTTCAGCTGGCTTGTTCATGGCGTCATATTTGTTAACAGCACTACCTTATCGTGATAGCTACGGCCAATTCAATCCTTAATCAGATTGGTGCCACGAGATCTACGGCGCGATTTCACAAAAGAATTCTGTTAGCGGGGCAAATGATTAGCGCATAAGATTCCGCACGGATCGATTCTGCCAGGATCGGCGATGAATGAATTCGCGCTCACGCTTCCGACTTCGGATAATTCAGCGCGTCAACTGCGAACTTACGTAACTCCGGCATGACCTGTTCGGCGAAAAGACTGAGCGAGTTCATTGCCTGGCATTGCTCCATCATGCCGAAGGTAAATTCGCCGAGAAAAGTGTCGGCTCCCGCATCGGTGGCGATTTTTTGAATTTGCCCTACGACGGTTTCCGGCGAGCCGCAGATGAACGATCCTTCGGCGATGGAATGCTCCATGTCCATCAGCTCGTGCTTGCGCGCGCCGTCGAGGAGGGTCACGGCGCCCCCTTCGCCTTGACCGCCGTAGGTTCTGCGGCCGCCGCGCCGTTCCCAAAAATTTATCCAGTGAGCTTCGCCTTCGCTGCGAGCCTGTTTGTCCGTCGGCGCGACGTAGATCTCGCGCATCAGACCCAAATGCGGTTTTGACCCCGCGGATTTGTGCCGTCGGTAAGCGTCGCGATATTGATCGAAGGCGGTCCTCGTCGCTTTCATGCCTGAAGGAACCCACTGAACCGTGCTGATGCCGGAGGACGCCGCTTCCTCGATGGAATCCTTGCTGCGCGTCGGCATCCAGAGCGGTGGATGCGGTTTTTGCACCAGTGGCACGCTCAGCTCGGCGTTATGGCATTTAAAAAAGCGGCCGTCGTAACTGTACGATGGATTCGCCCAGATGCCACGGATGATGCGCAGCGCTTCCAGCGTCATCTGACGCTTATCGTCCCAGGGCACGCCATAAGCCATAAACGTGAAGGGGCCTATGCCGGCGCCAACGCCGCACTCCAAACGTCCCTCCGTTAAATTATCCAGCAGGGCGACTTCCTCGGCGACGCGTATCGGGTTCCACAGCGGCAACACATAAACCAGAGGGCCCATCCGAATACGTTTGCTGCGTTGCGACGCCGCGCCGAGAAAACTACCCGGACTCGGACATTCGGAAAAGCCCATGTCGAAGTGGTGTTCGGCGACGAAGTAAAAATCCATTCCTGCCTGGTCGGCAAACTCCAACACTTCCAGGTGGTTTTTGTAGAGGTCGACATACGAGCGCGCCGGATTGTCGTGCTTCTGCATGTGGTCGAAAAGTCCGAGTTTCATGGCAAAGACCCTTTGGATTGGGAGTATCGTGTTTCTCGCGCGGCGTTAGGGAGCGAAGCCATAAGCAAAAGGGTTATCTTAGACATTGTACCGCGCGTCGGTATAGCACGTCTTTAATACCTCTATAGTTATTAAGGAGTCCACAATTGAGTAACCAAACAGCGACCGAGGGGTGAGACCTGGAGAGCGCGGGCACAGGAGCGCAAAGGTTGTTTTCAGGCCCTGCCGGCGGGCATTTCCTCCTATGGAGAGGACGGGGTGGTGGCCGGCAAGGCAGAGAACCATTGACCGCGATCGGCAGGGCTCGCCTCTCGGTCGCACACTAGCGACATAGTCTCTAAATAACGAACTCATTAGTATATTCCTTGTCCCAGGTCTAGAAACCGGACTCTGGACTGTTTTTATGGAATTGCTACCGCCCCTATATATATACTGCGCTCCTCGCGATCAATTGGAATCTTGATGAAATGATTACCCTTGACATAAGAATCGTAACTTCATAGGAGTAGCGCAAGCCCACAAGTCGGTTGTCAAAAGTTCGATCGACTCAAGCGCATCCATCGTGATGGAGGGTTAAAGCCACTGAAACACGAAAGGAGATGCGGCGTGTTACTCCGTCGAACATTAACAGTTTCTTTATCGGGTTTTCTCTTAGTCGGCTTCAGCGCGACAGTCCCTGCGGCGAACCCGTCTGATTGGAAGCTTCGGTGGGAAAAAGTGATGAGCGCGGCAAAGAAGGAAGGAAAAGTGGTGGTATGGGGACCGCCAGGCGAGCTCATCCGCAAGGCCATGACCGAGGGATTCAAGAAAGCATTTCCCGATATCGCCATCGAGTATTCCGGCGCCCGCGGCGGCGAGCAAGCGACCCGCGTCAAAGCGGAACGGGACGGTGGCGTTTACAGCGTCGATGTGTTTCTGAGTGGCACCACCACGGCCAACGGACAGATGATACCAATGAAGGCGCTGGACCCCATCGAGCCCGCGTTAATCCTTCCGGAAGTCACCGACAAAAAAAACTGGCGCGGTAACGCCTTGGAATTTTCGGATGAGTCGACACGCTTCAATTTGGTCTTTGTAAATCAACTCAAGGTTCCAATCGTTTATCATCCCACCCAAGTCAAGCCCGAAGAAATCGACGAGCTTCCCGAGCTTCTGGACCCCAAGTGGAAAGGAAAATTCGTCATCAACGACCCGCTGCCTTCGGGCGCCGGCAACGTTACGTTTCGCTGGATATGGCGCGTATTGGGGCCGGAAAAGGCCAAGGACTATTATCGAAAAATTCGCGCCAACGCGGCTGTCGTCGATCGTGACCAGCGGCGCCAGATCGAATGGGTCGCCCAGGGTAAATACGCATTTTTGCTGGCGCCCAGCGACGGCACGCTCGGGCAACTTCTTATGCGCGGACTCAAAGTCGGCGTACTCTCGGAGTTTAAAGACTATGGCACTTACCTTAATGCAAGCTTTGGCAGCGCCATGCTGCTCAATAAGGCGCCGCATCCGAACGCGGCATCGGTTTTTCTTAACTGGGTTCTGGGCAAAGAAGGGCAAACCGCTTGGAGTAAGGCCATGGATCATCTGAGTAAAAGGCTGGATGTCCCAACGAGCCACCTTTCTCCGTATATCATTCCACCGGTGGACGCGAAGTACTTTAGCGGCGAGCCAAAGCCGGGTCACCGCTATTGGATAAGTCATTCTGCTGAGAACGTGGAACGCAGCACCGAGGAAACAAGAGTTCTAAAGGAGCTATTCGGCAGGTAAAAACCATTCCATTATCAACGGGACGGTCAGAAATGGAACTCACCAGAAGAACGCCGTTAATAAAAGGTATTCAACTACCCAAAGTCTCCTGGAGCTGGTTACCGGTGCTCCTACTGGTTGGCATATTGATCATCATCCTGGCTTATCCCCTGGGATTGCTTTTTCTTAAGAGCTTTGCGATCAGCCGGCCCGGGCAAGAAACGGTTTGGGGCATCGGCGGCTGGATCGAGGCCTTTACCGACGCCAATCTGCCGATGGCGGTGGGCAACACTTTCTTCCTCGCCTTCGCGCGCATCATTATAACTAGCGTATTCGCCATCTTCTTTGCCTGGGTGGTTACGCGCACCGACACGCCGTTCAAAGGCTTCATCGAACTGGCGCTGTGGCTCGGTTTCTTTCTGCCCCTTCTGCCTATGACCATGGGCTGGATTCTTCTCCTCGATCCATACAACGGTCTTCTCAATAAGTTTTTGATGAACATGTTCGGCTTTACTTCCGCGCTCTTCGACATCTATTCCTACTGGGGAATCATCTGGTGCCATCTCGCCTTTAGCACCTCCGTACGATTTATCTTGATAACGCCGGCGTTCAAGGCCATGGACGCTGCGTTGGAGGAAGCCGCACGGGCGTCGGGCAGCAATAACCTGGGCGTCCTGTGGCGCATCACCATCCCCATACTTGCGCCGGCGCTACTGGCTTCGACGGCTTTGGGTTTTATCCGCAGCCTCGAATCGCTGGAAATCGAAATGGTCCTGGGCATTCCCGCGGGCATATACGTGGTGCCGACAAAAATTTGGGACCTGATTCACTGGGAGCCGCCGCTTTACGGCCGCGCCACGGCCCTCTGCAGTATTTTCCTCATATTCATTTTTCTGCTGATCTGGCTCCACCGCGTCGTGCTTCGCGGCCGCGAATTCACCACGGTTACCGGGCGCAGCTACATGGTGCGGACATTTTCTTTGGGACGCTGGCGTTGGGTGACTTGCGCCGTTTGCATGGGTTTCATTCTTATAATGATTTTGCTCCCACTGGCGACTCTTGTGATGGGCACCTTCATGGAGTTCTTCGGCAACTTCGGCATAGAAAAAACCTGGACAACACATCACTGGCAAAGCGCCTTTACCGACCCGGTGTTCTTGCGTTCGCTAAAGAACACGCTGGTGCTCGGATTTGGTGGAGCTCTGGTGGGAACCCTGCTCTACGCGCTAATCAGTTATTATATCGTCCGCACGCGGTTTCCCGGCCGCGCCACTGTCGACGTACTGTCGTGGCTGCCCTGGGCGTTGCCCGGCGTATTGATCAGTCTAGCGCTCTTGTGGGCGGTTTTAGGGTCCGGCGATTACATCAAGCTGCTCTACGGCAGCGTCGGGCTATTGGTGCTGGCGATTATTATCAAAGAGATGCCGCTGGGAACGCAGATCATTAAGGCCAGCGTGTTGCAGATTAGCAATGAGTTGGAGGAAGCGTCGAAGACCGCGGGGGCGCCCTGGCTCACGGGATTTCGTCGCATCCTGCTGCCGCTCTTAAAGCCCACGATGGTGGCGGTGGGTATCATTGTATTCATTTCCGCCGCCAGGGATATCCCGACGGTGATATTTCTGGCGACGAACCAATCGCGCACGCTGTCGTTGCTCATGCTCGACTATATCGCCGAAGCCAACATGGAAAAGGCGGCCGTCCTCGGGGTGTTTCTCGTTTTGCTTATCTTTATGCTTTTGATCATCGGATGGTTTCTGGGTTTTCGCAGATTGTCGGTCCGTTCGTAACCAAGCGTGGACGCGTGCAAAAGGAGGAGACGATGAACCCTTCCAAATCCTTACTGACCATCGCGGGATTGTTTTTCCTTGCGCAACTCGTTACGGAGAGCCGATTCGCGTGGGCGCAAAGCGATACCGGCTGGCAGCAGAAATGGGACGCCGCCGTGGCGGGCGCGAAAAAAGAAGGAAAGGTGGTTGTCATGGGCCCGCCAGGGGAACTGGTTCGCGATGCAATGATGAAAGGTTTTTCAAAGGCTTTCCCCGAGATCGCCATCGAGTATTCCGGAGGACGCGGCGGCGAGTTATCAACCAAAATCAAGGCGGAGCGGGATGCGGGAATTTACAGCGTTGACATCGTCATCAACGGCACCAGCACGGCCAACGCCTATTTCAAACCGATGAAGGCCCTCGATCCCATAGAGCCGGCGCTCATCCTGCCTGAAGTGCTCGATCCGAAGAAATGGCGCGACAATCGGCTCGAGTTTTCGGATCGTGGTACGCGTTTCAATTTGGTTTTCACCACACAGACCAATGTGCCCTTGATTTTCAATCCCGCCCAGGTCAAGTCCGAACAGGTCGATGAATTGGCAAAGGTCCTCGATCCCAAATGGAAGGGCAAGATCGCGCTACAAGATCCAGTCCCTTCGGGAACCGGCAACGGTGTTTTCCGCTGGTTATGGGAGGTTCTTGGTCCGGAAAAAGCGATGGATGTTTATAAAACGCTCCGCGCCCAAGCCGCGGTTGTCGACCGCGATCAGCGGCGCCAGATCGAATGGGTGGCACAAGGGAAATATCCGCTCAATTTTGGTCCTGGAACGGTCATGTATCAGCTCGAGAAGCGCGGCCTAAAATTCGGCGTTATCCCTGAGTTTAAGGACCACGGCGGTTATGTCACGCCTGGTTTCGGCAGCGCCATGAACGTTAACCGGCCGCCGCACCCAAACGCTGGCAAGGTTTTCCTCAATTGGCTGCTCAGTAGGGAAGGGCAGACCGCTTTTGCCAGAGCGATGGGGTACGCGAGCCGCAGAACTGACGTCTCAAACGAGCATGTGCCGGCCTACTGGGTCCCGAAAGAAGGGGTTAAATACTGGCCCGGCTATTTAGAAGAACATGCGACGATGTCTCCGGAGCAAGAAAAATTTTTAAAGCAGGTATTCGGCAGATAGCGTTTTAACGGCGCGGGCGGCGAGATTGTGAAGTCGCTCGCTATTCATCCAGCGCGTCGAGGAAGGCATTTTGCCGATTAGACGCTTGAAAGACAAATTTCAGAGATATTGTTATTTCAACCCGGATTCCGCAGTTGCGCTCAGCAGGAAGCGCGACGCGGAACCCTTCCGTAGCATGCCGGTAACGATCACCGCGCGTTCCAATCCGAGGGTGCGATGAACTTTAAGGTAGTCATCGAGGGTCGAACGGGGATCGGGATCATAGTTGCGCTCAGCGACGAGCGGGTAGCGATCGAAGGGGCCGTACACGTGCAGGTGGGTGTCGCAGGCTCCCGGCGGCGCTTTGAGCTTGGGCGTTCGCGTGTTAGGATTGGGTGGTTGTACGGGACGCATGTTTCGCGAGTTTCGCTTAGTGGCTACGAGTTACTTTAGTGCCAGACCGCCTTCAATATCCAGCATAAAGCGCCGCTCTTGACCGTCGTTCTCGCTTTGCCATATTTTTCTCCAGAAGCAGCTTGCACGGACAACGTCATCATATATTGTTAAGGTCGAAAGGAGACGGCCCATGGGCACTTCCGCCAAATCGTTGCATCTATTCTTGTTGACCGCCGACCGGTTACTGCGCTGCCGTTGGGATGGCCGTTCGGAAAACACGGAGATTCTCAACAGCGCGCTAGACGGTGAAACGGTTCGCGAGGTCGCGCCGGATCCGGTCAATCCTAATAAGCTCTATGCCGCCACGTTAACGGAAATTCACGCCAGCGAAGACGGCGGCGCGAGCTGGCAGTGGCTGCCGTCGGGAGGCATCGATCATCGCGACATCTGGTCGATGGCGGTTCATCCCACCCGCACCGGCGAGCTTTACGTCGGCACACTGCCCGCCGCCGTCTACGTCAGTGCAAACGGCGGCCGGTCGTTTCGCGAGCTTTCGGCGTTCCGCGGGCTTCCCGACTATGGCAAGTGGACCTTTCCGCCGCCGCCGCATGTCGCCCATATACGCTGTATCACCCTCGACGCGCGGGTGCCGGATGAAATCATCGCGGGCATCGAGGAGGGCGGCGTCGCGCGCAGCCGCGACCGAGGCGCCACATGGGAAGACATCTCTGGAAGTTCGAGCGCGGACGCCTTCCCAAAGGTTAATGACCCGGCGGGTGTTTTACCTTACGAGATGGGCAAACACGAAGACGGCCGGGTCTATCGCGACGTGCACTGGGTGACGCGGCATCCAACAAAATTAGAAACGCTGTTCGCCAGCACCGGCATCGGCACCTATCGCACCGATAACGGCGGTAAGTATTGGGAAAAGTGCCAGTACGGCATGGGGCGCGCTTACGCTATTCCCATGGCGAATCATCCCGCCGCGCCGGACCGACTCTTTCTTGGCGCCGCGGAAAATGGCCCGACATCCTGGAAAGGCTACCGCACCGTGCGCGCAGGGCCTTACAACACGATCAAGTTCAGCCGCGACACCTCGCTGGAAAGCGGCGGCGCGAAAACACAAATCCTGCGCAGTGACGATGCCGGCAGGACTTGGCGCTTCTTGAATAACGGCTTGCCGGCGGGTTACGAGCATATGACCTGTGGTTTTGCCGCGCATCCGGAAGATGGTAGGACGCTATGCGTCGCCTACACCGATGGTTCGATTTATGCGACCAACGACGCGGGCGAAAGCTGGCGGAAATTGATTCTGTCGGCACCGAAACTCTACGGGGTGCGCTTGATTGCCGCGGCTTAATTGGGGCGCGTTCAAACCATTCAAAAAGTTCAAATCGTTCAAGCCGTTGAAACTTCCGAAGACGATTTGAACGTCTTGAACTGCTTGAACGATTTGAACTTACCCAGGTATTGGTATGGCTGATTTACTTTCCCAATTGCTGAACCTGATCGATAACGGCACCGTCGAGCAGCGCTGTGCCGCGCTATTGGTTCTGGGCGCCCTCAAGCTCCAGAGCGCCCCAGCGGCCAAGAGCGCCGCGGCGGCGCTGGATCATGCCAACCCGGTGGTCAAGGACTTTGCGTTTCGTTATTTCGAGGAGACCGAGCTCAAGGATTCCGCAACGTGGTTCCTGAAATTTCTCGACGACAGCGATAAGGAAATTCAAGAGCGAACGGTGCGTTTGCTGACCAAGACCGGCGCCGCGGCGGTCCAGCCATTGGTCAAAGCCGCGCCTGCGGCCTCGCGCCTCTGGCAACTCAACGCCGCGCGCGTACTCTGCGCAGCGCGCAGCAAGCCGGCGCTCAAAAGCCTGCTGCAATTGCTCGCCACCGGCAACGATGAATTTAACAAATCCGTCTGCGACCTGTTGACTCCGGTGGTTCGCGAGATGGATGCCAACGAGCAAGAGCAATTTTACGGCGAAGTGGCGGATTTCGCGGCGGAGCTCGATTTCAAACAGCAACGGCCGGCCGTGGTGTCGGCCATGCGACTTTTGGGTCAGCTCGGGCGCGCGCAGGCGCGCCGTTGGCTGTTTAAATTTGTCGGGCCGGAACAACCGACCGTTGTTCGCTCCCATGCGCTGGTGGCGCTGCTGCGCTGCTTGCGCGATCAAGAGATCCACAAAGACGAATATACCAAGCTTTTTCCGCTCCTGGAGGAAGCGGAGTTTTCCGAAGTCACGCGCTTGGCGCTAGAGTTACTAGACGCCCACGAACTGCCCGCTGACGCCCGTACGCGGCTGTCGAAACTGATGCAAAGCAACCATAAGGACGTGCAAAAGTTTGCCCTGCGCAAGATGGCTGAAGTCGGGACGCCGGCAACGGTGCGGACGCTAGTAGAGCAGTTGGGCGATGCGGATTACCGCAAGCGCGATGTGGCGGCGATCTCGCTGCGTAAGATCCCGGAGGCGCGCGCCGCATTGATCAAAGAATTGCTGGCCTGTGACGACGCGAGCAAAGCGTGGAGTATCGCCGAGCTACTACCCTCGTTTGAGGGCAAGTGGCGCCAGGATACGATTGACGCCCTGTGGAAACGATTTGAAAAGGCGGTGGCGGTCGACCAGCGCATGCAGGCAGCTTTTTTGCACGCTCTCAAAGTGGCCGACGAAGACCAGGTCTACCAGCGTTTGGTGGAGCAGGCGGGGCGGTTGATAAGGGCGAAAAAGTACAAAGAGTCGCTTGGTTTTTTGATGCCGCTTAGAGATTTCCGCGCGTTCAAGCCCGAGCACCGGTTTTACCTGGCGCTGGCTCAGTTGAAGCTCCATTCCCATACACTGGCCACCAACCGCCATCATCCCGCCGTTGAGGTGCTCTGCGACCTCTATCGCAGCTCGTCATACCCCTTGTTTGAAACGCTCAAAAAAGAAAAGAGCCTTGCGCCCGAAGAGTTGTTCGCGCTCGGATTCGGTCTGGTGGAGCGCCCGGGCAACGAACGCGATCTGGGCCGAGATATCCTGGAATTTGTCGCCAGCAAGTATCCGCGCAATAAAACTGGCAAGAGCGCTAAGAACAAACTGAAACTGCTGGGGAGCTGATCGGCGTACCGCCGATCGGCCGTTCAAGGTTCAATGTTCAAAAGTTCAACGTTTCATCGGATCCGATGATCCGTCCATTTGGGTGTCGAAGTATGCGAACGGCTTTTTGGTTTTCGTCGAAGCTCGAATCCGAAACCATGAACTTTGGGGCGAGGTTAAGGCATTTTTCGCGCGAGCCAATTGAGCGTTTCTT
>DATBLC010000331.1:0-7399 GCA_036555515.1 Binatia bacterium | reverse complement strand
TCAAACACGCGCAATACCGTGACCTCGGCTCCAGTGCTCTCGGCCAAATCGAGCGCATAGCGCAAACCCGGAAGCGAAGACTCTGAAAGATCTGTCGGCGCTAGAATTTTTTCAATTTTTTTCACAGCGACCTCACGCCAGAGCATTTTTCTAACAGTCGTATAGAGCACATCGCGTGCCACATTGGGCCCGGCAATAAGCGCAATAAAATTTGCCTCGGAGCATCGACTAATTACGCACTGCTGCCGGGCACTTAGGGGCCAAGCGAGGTGCTTTCCTGGCAAAGGCTAGCTTGTAGTTAACCGGGACGGGGCCTTGCAAACTGCAATGGCGCGACTTGCGGTTCTTGCAAGTTGCAACCTACCGGCTATTGTTTTCGTTTGAAAAAGCAATCATTTCGCGTTGGAGCAACTGGCATTGCACTTGCGATGGCATCTTGGCGCAGGAGTCTACTTTCACGAGCAATCACATGTTTGACGTTGCAAATATCCATGTTTATTTTCTGATACAAAAGATGTGAAATCAGGCGGTTCACTAAGTGCGTAGCTTCGGGTCAAAGACCTATTTTCGCGTGTAAGTGAGGGGACAATATGGAAACTATCGTAGTAAGCGTTGTCGCGCTGGCTCTGTTCGTTTATCTCGTTTTTGTTATGATTCGGCCCGACAAATTTTAAGGAGCAACTATGACATACAAGAACCCATCGTTGTTTGACTGGAACATTGTCGGCCCTGCGCTCGGCGACGCGTTCAAGAAACTCGATCCGCGGCTGATGATCAAAAACCCAGTCATGTTCGTGACCGAAGTCGGCGCGGCGCTGACCACCGTGGGCATTTTTACGGCGCCGGATAACCGTACCTTCGTGGCCCAACTAGCAATTTGGTTGTGGTTCACCGTGTTGTTCGCCAACTTCGCTGAGGCTGTCGCGGAAGGTCGGGGCAAAGCCCAGGCCGCCGCCCTCAGAAAGGCGCGCACGGAAACGATGGCCCGTCGCCTGCGCAACGGCCGTGAACAGAGAGTTGCTGCGCCTGAGCTGCAGAAAGGCGATTTAGTCGTGTGTGAGGCAGGCGACATTATTCCTGCCGACGGCGACGTCGTCGAAGGGGTCGCAAGCGTGGACGAATCGGCCATCACGGGCGAGTCCGCTCCGGTGATCCGCGAAAGCGGGGGCGATCGCAGCGCTGTCACGGGTGGGACACGCGTGCTCAGCGACCGCATCGTGATTCGAGTGACGATGGAAAAGGGGCAGAGTTTTCTCGACCGCATGATCGCGCTGGTTGAAGGCGCGAAGCGCCAGAAAACTCCTAATGAAATCGCCCTAACGATTTTGCTCGCGGCGCTCACACTGATTTTCCTGCTGGTCTGTGTAACCTTGAAACCGTTCGGCATTTACGCGGCAGCCAACTTTTCCGTGCCCGTGCTCATCGCGCTGTTGGTGTGTCTGATTCCCACGACCATTGGCGGACTGCTGAGCGCCATCGGCATTGCCGGCATGGATCGCGTGGTCCAGCGCAACGTGCTGGCGATGAGCGGGCGCGCCGTCGAAGCAGCTGGAGATGTAGATACCCTGCTCCTCGATAAAACGGGCACCATTACGCTCGGCAACCGCATGGCTACCGACTTTATCAGCGCGCCCGGCGTCCCCGTCTCTCGCCTCGCGGACGTGGCTCAACTGGCGTCGCTGGCGGACGAGACGCCCGAGGGTCGCTCGATCGTCGTTCTCGCCAAAGAGCGCTTCGCCTTGCGCGGACGCGAAGTCGCAGACCATGGTCATCAATTCATTCCCTTCAGTGCCAAGACGCAAATGAGTGGAGTTGACGTTTCCCTAAACGGGAATAAGCGCCAAGTACGCAAGGGCGCCGCCGTAGCTATTCGCGCCCACGTGGCAAGCCTTGGCGGTGTCCTACCAGCTGAGGTAAACAGCGCCGTCGAGGACGTATCGCGTCGTGGCGGCACCCCGCTTGTCGTTTCCGATAACAAGGATGTGCTGGGTGTCGTAGCACTGAACGATGTGATCAAGGGCGGAATGAAAGAGCGGTTCGCACACCTGCGAAAAATGGGCATCAAAACCATTATGATCACCGGTGATAATCCTATGACGGCCGCCGCCATTGCCGCGGAAGCAGGTGTAGACGATTTCATTGCCGAGGCTACACCGGAAGCGAAACTAAAGCGCATCCGCGACGAACAGCGAAACGGTCATCTGGTCGCGATGGCGGGGGATGGCACCAACGACGCTCCTGCGCTGGCCCAAGCCGACGTAGGCGTGGCGATGAACACCGGCACCCAGGCAGCGCGCGAAGCGGGCAACATGGTGGACCTTGATAGTAATCCGACCAAGCTCATTGATATCGTCGAGATCGGCAAACAGCTCATTATGACCCGGGGAGCGCTGACAACGTTCAGCTTGGCCAACGACGTGGCCAAATATTTTGCTATCCTACCGGCAATGTTTGCCGGGATTTACGCAGTCAAAGGGGGCCAGAGCGCGCTGGCGGCGCTCGACATCATGCGGCTGGGCTCACCTGAGTCGGCGATCCTCAGCGCTGTGATTTTTAATGCGCTGATCATTGTCGCGCTGATTCCGCTGGCGTTGAGAGGCATCACCTACCAACCGTCCAGCGCCGCGGTGATCTTGCGGCGCAATCTGCTGATCTATGGAATCGGCGGCGTAATCGCGCCTTTTATCGGCATCAAGCTCATCGATTTGATCTTGACCTCCGTGCGCCTGGTTTGAGGTTTCAGTCCGACCAAAAGGAAGGAATCATATGGTTTTGCTTTATTTACTATTGGGAATCGTGATTTTCGGCCTCCTGCTCGCGCTCACCGCGGCAGTTGATTATTGGAGGTAATTACGCTCATGAACGCCATTCTGTTTGTCATTATCATCGTCGGCGGCACGGCGCTTCTGTCTTGGCCGCTGGGTCGTTACATGAAATGGGCCATGGACCCTGAACCGCGCGCCAACGATCTTGCCAGTCGCTTCACCCGCCTGTTCGAATCAATCGGCGGCCGCATCAGCCGACAGCAGCAGAATTGGAAGCAGTATATGGTTGCGCTGCTCATCTTCAATGTAGTGATGTTCGTCGTGAGCTTCGCGTTCATGGCTCTGCAGCAGTATTTGCCGTTTAACCCGGACAACAGGGAAGCCGTCGAAGGAAGCCTGATCTTCAATACCGTGGCATCTTTCACGTCGAACACGAACCTGCAGCATTATTCGGGCGAAGCCACAATGAGCTATCTTTCACAACTGTGCTCGCTAATGTGGCTCCAGTTCGTCTCGGCGGCCACCGGAATCGCCGCACTGGCGGCGATGGCGCGGGGCCTGGCCGGGCGGAAAGAGATGGGCAACTTTTTTGTCGACCTGCAGCGTGCCTCGTTTCTCGTTTTTTTGCCGATTGCACTGATCGTGGCCTCTCTCATGGTCATCGGTGCCATGCCCATGACAATGTCGGGCGCAGCGGAGGCAACCACCGTGGAAGGCGTTCGTCAAACTATCGCCCGGGGTCCGGTTGCGGCATTCCTGACAATCAAACAGCTCGGCACCAACGGCGGCGGCTTTTTCGGACCCAATTGCACCCATCCATTCGAGAACCCAACGTTTTGGACCAATGGGTTGGCCATGATCTCAATCATCCTTATTCCCATGGGAAGTGTGTGGATGTTTGGCCGGATTATCGGGCGCATGCGCCATGCGGCGGTGGTATTCGGTGTGATGCTGGTGCTGTTGTTGGCCAAGATTGCGGGCGCCGTATGGTTCGAGCAGGCGCCCACGCAAGCATTCGCCAATCTGCCGATCGAGCAGAACGTCGGCAATCTTGAAGGCAAGGAAATGCGCTTCGGCTCGACCAGCGGGCCGCTGTGGGCAGTGCTTACCACGTCCACCAGCAACGGTTCGGTCGGGGCGATGCACGACAGTCTCAACCCGATCGCTGGGCTGATGCCGATGATCGGCATGTGGCTCAACGCGACCTTCGGCGGCGTCGGCGTTGGCATGATCAATATGTTCATCTACATTATCCTCGGCGTGTTCGTCGCGGGTATGATGGTAGGACGCACACCGGAGTATTTGAATCGACCGGTCGAGGCCTTCGAGGTCAAGCTTGCCGTGATTGCCTTGTTTGCGCACGCCTTCTTTATCCTCGGCGGCACGGCTATTTTTGCCGCCACGCCCTGGGGCACGGAGACGCTAAACAACACCGGGCCGCACGGTTTTAGCGAGATGCTTTACGAATTCAGCTCGGCGAGCGCGAACAACGGATCGGGATTTGAAGGATTAGGCGACAACACCGTGCCTTGGAACGTTGCCACCGGCATTGTCATGCTGCTGGCACGGTACATTCCGATCATTCTGCCGCTGGCCATAGCGGGTTCGCTGGCGGCAAAAAAGCAGACTGCCCAATCGGCCGGTACATTGGGCGTCGAAGACGGCACCTTCGGAGCGATGCTGCTGGCGACTATCTTGTTCATAGGCGCTCTTACTTTCTTTCCTATGGCCGCCCTTGGGCCCATTGCCGAGCATCTGCTCTTTATGAGCTAAATCACAAGGAGGAAATGAAAATGGAATCACTTATCGCGAGTATTCGCTTGACGGTGGCCACGCTGCTTGTCTGCGTGGCCGGGTATACGGTAGTCATTTTGGCACTCGCTCAGATCGCCGTTCCGGATAGCGCGCAAGGTTCGTTGATCATAGGTAGGGACGGCAAGATCATCGGGAGCCGTTTGATCGCGCAGAACTTCACGCAGCCACGCTACTTTTGGCCACGTCCTTCGGCAGCGGGAAAGGATGGCTATGACGCCATGAGCGCGGCTGGAAGCAACAAATCGCCCACCAGTTCCGATTTGACCGAACGCGCTACTAAAATAGTTGCCCAGTATGGGGCGTCGGCTGCGAAACCTTTGCCTGCCGAGCTGGCCGCAGCTTCGGGTGGCGGACTAGACCCGCACATCAGCGAGCACGCGGCGTTGTACCAGGCTGAGCGTGTCGCCAAAGAGCGCGGCATAGCCCAGTCCGAAGTGGAAGCCGTGATCAGGCGATCCGCTTTTGCGCCCGGCGGTTTCCTGACGCCGGATAAGGTGGTGAATGTGCTGGAGCTTAATCTTGCGCTAGATGCACTGCAGCCTCAAACCAAAATCCAGAGCCTGGCCAAATAAATTTGAGAACTAAAACAGTGCGGGAGTCGCGATTTCAAAACTCGTTGAATAGTGGTCGCCGTCATTCCATCGTATTAGCGGCATTTCTAGACTTCTGGATGCTGGTCTTCGCTTGGCATGACGGCAAAAACGCGCCTACGATAATTGCGTGACAGTAAAGCAAGAACGGCCTGATCCGGATGTTCTGCTGGCCCGCCTGCGGGAAGACGAACCGGACAAGCGGGCGCGCTTGAAGGTATTCTTCGGCATGTGTCCGGGTGTAGGCAAGACTTACATGATGTTGCAAGCGGCCCGTCAGCTTCAAAGCGAGGGCGTCGACGTTGTCGTCGCTGTGATCGAAACTCACGGTAGGAGCGAAACCGAAGCTCTGCTCAGGGGATTGCCCAGTATCCCGCGCCGGACCGTCGACTATAGAGGCGTTGCTCTGGGCGAGATGGATTTGGATGCGGTGTTGCTGCGGCGGCCGGAGCTTGTCCTGGTCGATGAATTGGCCCACACCAATGCCCCAGGTAGTCGTCACCCGAAACGTTATCAAGATGTCATCGAGATCCTCGACGCCGGCATCTCCGTTTATACGACGCTGAATGTTCAGCATCTCGAGAGCCGGATCGATGTCGTGCGGCAGATCACCGGGGTAACCGTCAAAGAAACGGTGCCGGATTCCGTTCTCGACCGCGCCGATGAGATCCAATTGGTCGACCTAACGCCGGAGCAACTTCGCGAACGACTGGAGGATCACAAAGTTTACTTGGGCGACATGGCCCAGGCCGCCGCGGCAAATTTCTTCAAGCTGGAAAATTTAGCGGCGCTGCGCGAAATGGCATTGCGCTTCGCGGCGGAGCGGGCGGATCACGTCATGCGCGACGCCATGCGGCAGCGCAAGATTACGGGCCCCTGGAAGACGGCAGAACGTTTGGTCGTCGCCGTGGGGCCGGATCGTCATGCGGAAAGCCTGATTCGCTGGACGCGGCGTATCGCGGGAGAACTGAATTGCCCTTGGATAGCTGTTCACGTCGAACCGGATGCACCGCTAAATCCTTCCGCCAAAGAGGTTGTCACCCGAAATCTTTCTCTGGCGCGGCAGCTCGGCGGCGACGTAATCGTCACATCCGGATACAACGTTGCTGAGGCGCTGTTGCGCGTGGCCACGGAGCACAATGCGACGCAGATCATTGTCGGCAAGCCGACGAGGTCACCGTGGCTTCACTGGCTGACCGGGCGTTCACCCGCTTATGACTTGATTCGGCGCAGCGGCTATATTGATATCTCGGTCGTTCAACCTGAAAAAAACGTTCGTCAAGCGCGCAAGTTTGAAAAGTCCAACGTAACAACTGCACCGATGGATGAGTTTGCCCTCGCGGGCATTTTTGTCCTCTTGCTCACCGCCATCTGTTTTCTTGTAGAGCCTTTTACGGGTTACCTGCCGATCGCACTCGCCTACCTTCTTTTGGTTGTCGCAGTCGGCCTGAAGTTCAGGCGCGGGCCTGTGCTGGGCGTGGCAGCAGCGAGCGCGCTGCTGTGGAATTTTCTTTTTACCTCACCGCGCTTCACCCTTTACATCGACAATCTTCACGATCTCATGATGTTCATCGTCTTTTTTGTCGTAGCGACCGCCATGGCCCATGTGACTAGCCGGCTGCGATTGGCTGAAATGGCAAAGCGGCGGCGCGAGCGGAGCACGACGGCACTTTATAACCTGGCCCATCATGCTGCCTTTGCGACCGATCTCGAAAGCGGGCTGCGCGCCGCCCTTGGCTTAATTGAGTCGATCTTTGGTGTGCAGGCGGCATTACTGCTGCGTCAGAGAGATCATACGCTCTCCAATGCCGCCCATCCCGCGAGTTCCTTAAAGCTTTCCGAAAAGGAAAAGGGCGTCGCCGCATGGGCTTTTAGCCGCCGAATGCCGGCAGGACGATTTACCGATACGCTGCCGGATTCAGACGCTCTACATCTGCCCTTGCAGGGACGTACGGCGGTGATGGGTGTGCTGTCACTTCATCCTCCCCCCGACAAGTCATTCGACCTGAGCGAGAGGCAACTGCTCGAGGCGTTTGCCGTGCTTATCGGATTAATCCTCGAGAAAGAGCACATCGTGGAAGCCGTTAAGTTCGCCGAAGTGTTTGAGGCTTCGGAGCGCCTTCCCCGCACATTGCTGGGCACGGTCTCGAACGAATTGAGGGCGCCTTTGTCTGCCGCGCAGGCCGGTGTCGACGCTTTGAGTAAGGAAATCAGCGACGATCCTAAGAA
>DATBLC010000330.1:0-5374 GCA_036555515.1 Binatia bacterium | reverse complement strand
GGCGGGGTGACTTTTTCACAGGAGGCAACAGAGACTTAAAAACTTTCTCTGTTCTCTCCGTTCGCTCCGGTTAAGGTTCCCTTCCCTTGCCCCTCGTCCACGTTACACTTTCGTCAGCGCATAAACCCGCGCGCTCCAGGGGCGCTCATCGAGATATAACCCGCGTGCTTGCAAATCGTTGCCATCCCAATCGTACGTGGCGTCACCGAGCAAATCCTGCAATCGCCAGTGGCTGTTGCCGAGATCGGTAAACGGTAGTCGCACATGGCACTGGCTCTGGTTCGGCGCATAGTTCACCGTCACCACTAGCCGCTCGTTACCAGCGCCTTGCCAGGCAAAAACCAGGAAACAATCCCACGTCCAGTTGCCGTCCCAGGCGGGAACGCATTCGAGCAGTTGCCAATCGCCGTTGCGCACGACGTCGTGGCGCAGCACGGCAAGCAGCCGATCGTAGAATTTCTTCACCCGCTCATCGACCGGCTCTTCCGGCCCGCGCACCAGATGCGGTGAAATCCGTTTCTTCCGCGCCTCGAATTGTCCCTGATGAAAGAAACGCAGCCCCGGCGACAGGAATGTAATGACGGCTGCGGCTTCATGCACTTCCGGCGCGAACGTTGCGGCCGCCCGCGGCTCGTCGTGGTTTTCGAGAAAGCGTGCCAGCTTGTTCTGGTAATCCAAGCCTGCGTGAAAATGTTCACGCACCGGCCGTGCATGACCTTCGCGCAACCGATCGTAGAGCCGTTTGTCGTAAGCATAATCGAACCCTTGTTGCTGCATCGTCCATTCCATGTCCCAGTAGACCTCAGCCATGAACTGGAAGTCTGGATTTTTCCGCCGCACAGACTCGGTTGCCTTCGGCCAGAAAAGATCGGCGCGGATGCCCCAAGTGCGTTCGAACACCTCGGGCAGAACCAGCATGGCCATGTCGCAGCGCACGCCGTCGCATTGCCCGGCGATGCGCTCCAGCTCGCCGATCATCGCCTGCTGCAAGTCTGCGTTGCCATGGTTGAGCTGCAGCGTATCGGGCCAGCCGTCGAAGTATGGGTCGCGTCCGTAGGCGAGCACCAGTGAGCTGTTTTTGGTTTGTGCCCGGCAGTAGTTCTGCGGCGCGCGGACCAGGTCATCTTCGCTGCCGTGGACGAAGTAGTCCGGATGCTCGTCGACCCACGGGTGATCCGGCCCCATGTGATTCGGGACAAAGTCGAGCATCAATCGCAGCCCGCGCTGGCGCAAACGTTCGCGTAGCCGGGCCAACGCAGCATCGCCGCCGAGATTTTGGTGCACGGTGTAACCGGTGATCGCGAAACCGGAGCCGGCGATGTCTTCTTCTTTGAGATCCGGCAGCGTTTCCTGAAACTCCTTGCGCCATCCGGCGTTGCTGCGTGACACCTGCTGCGCCGCCGGGCCGGTCTGCCACACGCTCAGAAACCAGACCCAGTCAAAACCCAGCTCGACCAGGTGGTCCAGCTCAGCGTCGGGAATATCTTCCAGGGTCGCGCGCTTGCCCAGCGCCCCAGACAACTCCGTCAACCAGACGCGGGTATTGATTTGATACAGCGAAGGATAATTGGGACTGGTCATGGTCGATTCCTAAAAGGATGGAATGTTGGGTTGATACGTGCGAAAGCCAACGTTCCAATATTCCAATTTTTCAATCTCCCACTCTTCGATCATTCCAGTATTCCAATCTTCCAAAATTCCACTTTTACTTCCCGCCCGTCTCTTCCCCACCCACTTGCTCCCGCACGACCCGGGCGAACAGGTGCGCGCGTTCGGTCTCCAACATTCTTTTGGCGTCGATACGCCCGAACACGTCCAGCAGGGGAGCGACCAGACCGGTCCATCCCGTCTGATGGCTGGCGCCGAGCCCAGCGCCGTTGTCACCGTGGAAGTATTCATAAAATAGAATCAGGTCGCGCCAATGCGGATCTTCCTGGAACTTGGCCGTCCCGCCGTAGACCGGCCGTCGTCCAGCCTGGCCTGAGCTTGCCGAACGAGTCGAAGGCTCACGCAGAAAAGTGCCCGCCAACCGGCGTGTAATTTCCTGGGCCACTTCGAACAGTGTCATATATTGGCCGGAACCGGTCGGACACTGAACCTTGAATTCGTCGCCGTAGAATTGATACAGGTTCATTAGCGCCCGGACGATGAGCGCATTGACCGGCATCCACACCGGGCCTCGCCAGTTGGAGTTGCCGCCGAACATCCCAGTATTAGATTCACCGGGCAGGTACTGGACCTTGTACTCCTGATGCCCCACCCAAAACGTGAACGGATGATCCAGGTGATAGCGCGATAGAGAACGAATGCCGTGCGGCCCGAGAAACTCATTCTCGTCCAGCAGGTAGGCGAGCACTCGCTCCAGCTTCTGTTTGTTGACGATGGATAACAGATGCCGTCCTTTATAGCCGATGAAACCGTCTCTGGTCGGGGCGACATGGGATATCAACTCGGGATGGCGTTTGCGGAACAGGATGAGCATCTCCATCAGTTTAGGATAACGAGTGACGGCATCCGCCTCGAACACCGTAGACGCGCACAGGGGCAGCAGTCCCACCAACGACCGCACCTTCAAACGCATCGCCTGCCCGTCCGGCAGCCGCAGCAGATCGTAAAAAAACCCGTCCTGCTCATCCCACATCTCGTCGTGATGCTCGCCCATGCGGTCCATGGCATAAGAGATCCACATGAAATGCTGCACGAACTTGAAGGCGACCTCCTCGTACATCGCGTCGTATTCGGACAGAATGAGGGCCATATCCAGCATGTTCTGGCAGTAGAACGCCATCCACGCCGTCCCGTCCGCCTGCTCCAGCGAGCCACCTGTGGGCAGCTGCGCGCTGCGGTCGAAGACACCAATGTTGTCGAGACCCAGAAAGCCGCCGGCGAAGACATTGCGCCCAGAGGGGTCTTTCCGATTCACCCACCAGTTGAAGTTCAGCAACAACCCCTGAAATGATCTTTCCAGGAAACGCAGGTCCGCGCGGCCGAGCTCCTGCTCGTATCTGTACAGCCAAAGTGTGGCCCACGCGTGCACCGGGGGATTCACATCGCTGAAGTTCCACTCATAGGCGGGAATTTGCCCACTGGGGTGGAAATAGAGACTGCGCAGCATCAGCAGCAGCTGCTCCTTGGCGAAATCGAAATCCACCAGCGACAGGCAAATCGTGTGGAAGGCAAGATCCCAGGCGGCATACCACGGGTACTCCCACTTGTCCGGCATCGAGATCACATCGCAGTTGAGCATGTGGAACCATTCCGTGTTGCGCACGCCCTGGCGAGCGGATTCAATGAGCGGATGACTTCTGTGCTCCTGCAGCCATTGTTCGAGGTCAAAATAATAATACTGCTTGCTCCACAGCATTCCTGCCAGCGCCTGGCGGTGCACCCGGCCCTCGTCTTCGTTCAGCGAGTTCGGCGAAATCCTCTCGTAGAATTCGTCAGCGTCGGCGATCCGGCTTTTGAACGTCTTTTCGAAGCCGCCAAAGGCATTTTTTATCTGGGCCGGCGCCAGACGCAGCCGGACGGTCTGACTGCCACCGGCGGGCACGTCGAGCACATAGTGGGCCGCGGCCTTGGTCCCGGTCTTGGCGGGATTCACCGCTTCGCGGCGTCCCGAGATGATGTACTGGTGGAACGCGTCTTTGACGTAGGGAGACGCATTGGGCTGGTTCCACAGACACTGCGCATTGCTTTCATTCTCGGTAAAGAGCAACTCCGGGGCGCCGTCACAATGGAGCCAGTATTCGCCAAGCTCAGGGTGTGTGGCCTGAATGGCGCCCGGCCCGGCTTCGCGTAGCGAAGGCTTCGAAGGAGCCTGCCCTGAGCTTGGCGAAGGGTCATCGCCCCAAGACCAGGTGTTGCGGAACCATAGTGTCGGCAAGACACGCAGCCGGGCCGCTTCAGGCCCGCGATTGTGCACAGTGATCCGGATGAGGACGTCTTCCGGCCCTTCCTTGGCGTATTCCACGAAAACGTCAAAGTACCGGTCATCGTTAAAAATGCCGGTGTCGAGCAACTCGTACTCGAACTCCTCCCGCGAGCGCCTCCGGTTTGTCTCGATCAGGTCCCGGTACGGATACTCCCGCTGCGGGTACTTGTACAGGTACTTCATGTACGAGTGGGTGGGCGTGCTGTCGATATAAAAATAGTACTCCTTGACGTCCTCGCCGTGGTTACCCTCGCTGTTGGTGAGTCCGAACAAGCGCTCTTTCAAAATCGGGTCGCGCTCGTTCCACAACGCCAGGGCAAAGCACAGCCGTTGCTTGTCATCGCAAATTCCGCCGAGCCCGTCCTCCCCCCATCGGTAGGCTCGTGAGCGAGCGTGGTCATGGGTGAAGTAATTCCAGGCATCGCCACCTTCGCTGTAGTCCTCACGCACCGTGCCCCACTGCCTTTCGCTCAGATAGGGGCCCCATTTCTTCCACGGGATTCCCGCCTCTCGCGCCTCGTTCAAGCGTTTTTGCTCGGTGACATCGACAATGTTAGTGGCCATTTCTCGCCTCCCCCTCCGTCTTACTCTGCGCCGATGATCTCGACTTTTTAACCTGCTTGGTTTTTGTTTTTCCAGTGCTTGTGACCGGCGGTTTATGATTTTTTCTAACCGCCTCGCCTGCGAGCCGCTCGGTTCTCTCACTTGCCAGCTCCGCTTCCGCCTGCAGCCAGTCCTCGGTATCGTGGCCATCTTCACGACTGCGCCGCTCGTACAGTTCAAAGGCGCGGCGGCGAATCCGCTCCTCAAGATCAACAGCGGATTCTTCGCTATTAGCGTTTTTGGTTCTTTTCGTGGTTTTTTTCACCGGAACTTTCATCTCTACTCCGCACTCCTTTTGTGTCGACGTAACATCTATTTATAAGTTTCTTTTAAACAGTCGAACCGCGACGTAAACTTATGACCGCAGCACGAGCCGCAGCGATTTGGCCGCGACTATTCTCAACCGTTAGCATACGCCATGCCATCGTTTGGCCGGCAATAACAATACGGTCTACCAGCTAATTACAACAACGATGGTTAAGCGCGCTGGTAAGGGATGACAAAAACAATCGAGGAATTTCTTACTGATGAGAATTAGCAGTGGTCGTGGCGCAATCCCACTAGTTTTCGCTCAGTTAAGTTCGCCATTTCTTCCAGGGAGTTTTTTGTTTCTCGGGCCTCTTTAAAAGGCGAATTTGTTCGACGCTCATCGGCACCCCTTCCGTCTTCGCGCTGAATAATGTTTTACGCTCGCTTTTGCTGCTTGAGCCACGCCGCATGGTGCTCCCGGATGATTGCAATCGCATCATCGCCATTGGCCGCGCAGCGCGGGATCGTCATGTCCTCGGGATTAGCCAGGGGCGGGTCGAACGAGAGCATAGAACTGTGTGCCCACTCGAT
>DATBLC010000329.1:0-19070 GCA_036555515.1 Binatia bacterium | reverse complement strand
AGCGGAGAATATCCTTATGGATCATGAGACGAGAAAAAGCGGGCCGGAGGCCAGCGTAGAAATGGAAGCGTTGGACAGGAGGTTCCATGACTTCGAAGCCCAAATAGCAAATCTTCAAGCGGCCGCGAATCTCACATACCGCCGCGGCTTTTCCAGAGGAATAGTGCTCGGCTTGGCGCCCGCAGTGGGCTTTTTATTTCTCATTGGCACCGTGCTATACGCGCAAAGCGCCGGCGACGCGTTGTTTATCGACCCGAACGGCAACGTCGGCATCGGAACGAATGCGCCAAAGGTAACGCTCGATGTCGCGGGATCGCTGAACGTCGCGAAGAATGCCAGCCTCGCGGACACCGCTATCAAGGGCTCCCTAACAACAGAAGGCAACGTCGGCATCGGGACGACCAGTCCCTCTGTGAAACTGGAAGTCAATGGCCGAATTAAAGATCAAACCGGCTACGTCATGCCAGTGGGATCGATCGTTGCGTATTATGGAGCTAAAGCGCCTGACGGGTGGCTACTGTGTGATGGCAGTGCCATTCCCAATGAAGCCAAATATCAAGACTTAAGAGCACTGTTAGCAAGATCCGTCACTCCTGATTTACGCGGAAGAGCCCTGATTGCCGCAGGGCAGGGTGCAAGACTTTCTTTGCGTGCTTTAGGTCAGCAAGGCGGTGAAGAAAACCATCAGCTAACGGTTGCCGAAATGCCGAGCCATAACCACCATGGATTCGGCGAGGGGTATAACAACTATTGGCCGTTCGGTCAGGTAGGAAACAATCGAAACAAAGGAAGCCGCGGCGGCGTGGATGAGGATAACTATTATTACAACACAAGTAATACTGGCGGTAACGCGCCTTTCAATAACATGCAGCCCTATCACGTAGTGAATTACATTATTAAATACTGACGGAACCATGGATTTCGTCCGATTCACTGATTTGTAGGTTGCAGGAGAACACTATGACAGAGCCACTGCACCGCGCCATCGAAGACGAACTGGACGCCGTCCGAAAACGATTGAGCGAATTGAAATCCATCAAGAAAGATGGCGTGTTCGGTTCCACGCGCATGTATCGCCGGGGATTTTCCAAAGGACTAGCCTTCGGCCTCATGCCGTTTGTCGGCGTGTTGCTCCTGATCGCCGGAACACTCTACGGCCAAAGCGAGGACGCATTATTCATTGACCCGCGGGGATGGATCGGCATCGGGACGAACAAGCCGAACGCCACGCTGGACGTGGCGGGAAAGCTGAACGTCTCGGATAGCACCACCCTCTCAAACACCACCATCGCCGGGTCCCTGAGAGCGGGAACGCTGAACGTCACGAAGAGTGCCAGCCTCGCGGACACTACTATCAAAGGGTCCCTGACAACCGAAGGCAAGGCCTTGATTAGCAATGTGTTCCTCGGAGACGTGGGGCACGGCCAAGACTGGGCTGGATTCAGCCATGGCAAATCGGCGAATGCGACAGGTTATGGCTTCTTGCATCACACCTCGGGTCAGTATGCGTTAATCAATAAGAAGTCCGGTGGCGGCTTTATCGGCCTGCGTATCGACAATGTCGACAAAATGGTGGTCGCAAACAACGGCAATGTTGGCATTGGGACGACGGACCCTAAAGCAACGTTGGATGTAGCTGGCGCTATCAGCGCGAATAGTCTCAACGGAGAAAAAAGGCCCTTGGTTTTTGAGGTCGGGCAAAAAGGCGACACGCAAAAATGGTATTTTGTGAATCAAGACATCGGTCCCCTTTGTGGCGACGCGGACGGTTGCACGATGAAGTTCTTTCTTCAGGAAAACAGCACCGACAGAGTTAGAACAATTTCAGAACAGATCTACATCGAGCAGCCCGGCAAGTCGAGCAACAAGAGCCCCGGATTACATGCACCGGCCGCGCCTTCTGAACCCCTGCTCGTGGCTCCTGGCGCTACCGGGAACCACCACAGCCACGTCGAAGCACCAGGGACTGGCTAGAAGCAGCAGCCGGAAAGCTGACGCTGCCCGACGGTCAGGAATATTTACTTATAAACGGGTCTACGCGCCGGCGGATTGGACCTGATTCAATGGTCACGAACGGCGCACGCTGACGGGGTCAATGCTGCAGGTCGGTTTTTGACAGCGAGAGCTAAGTTGAAGCGTAAGTGGGGAGGCCTTAATGACACAACAACCACACAGCGATCTTCAAGGTGAACTTGATGCCTTGCGGCAAAGATTCGGCGAGTTAGAAGCCAAACACCGGGGTGTTCTCCGCGACGCCTCTCGCTCGCGGCGACCAGGATTTACCAGGAAGTCTCTTCTCGGCGCGCTTTCCGTGGTGTGCCTATTGGCGGCCGGCGGCCTGCTTTACGGCCAGGGAGCCGGCGACGCGTTGTTCATAGACCAAAACGGCCGGGTCGGTATTGGCACGAATGCGCCGAAAGCGCAGCTGGATATCCAACAAGGAGCTCGGACATCTCCCACCAACCACCCGGATTCCCTCAACGGGTTATACATAACAGGTGATTTGGGGGCTGATACGGGCATCGAATTTCGCCACAATAACGGATCTCAGGGGATTGGGTTCGGTTACAATACCATTTACGCAACAGGCAACAACTCTAACCAAGACTTGAATTTGAAGCCCAGAGGAACAGGCAAAGTGACGGTTCAAGGACCTCTTGAAGGGGTCGGCGCGGTCCCCAAGGGTGCTATTCTCATGTGGTCCGGTAACCCGTCTCAGCTTCCGACGGGTTGGGTCCTGTGTGATGGAAGATCCGAAACTCCCGACCTGCGAAGCCGATTTGTCGTCGGTTATAGTCCGGCTGACCCAGAGTACGCGACAATCAAAGTTACGGGAGGACAAGCGGCCCACGCGCTTACCCAGGCGGAAATGGGCAACCACACCCACGCGGTAGGGCGGGCGGGCAGCGCAGTCGGGGCGCATTCTCACCATTGGGCGGGGTCGAGTACCACCAGCGCAGGAGCGAACGTTGCCGTGTACGGCTCGTCTACGGGTAGCGTCGTCCCTAACGCGAGTTCCGCGGCCCATGAGAACCGACCGCCATATATGGTCCTCGCCTTTATTATGTACACAGGCGAGATAAAAAAGTGATGCTAAAGGAAATCCATGATGAACGAGATTTCAAAACACGATTGCGCTCACGACAATCCTGAGTTGACGGAGCTGAATGCAAGAATTGTGCGGCTTGAAGCTCAAATTGCGCGTTTGAATCCGGCTGCAAATCCCACGTCTCGCCGGAAAACCCGAAAGAAACTGTTCTACGGCCTAGCGCCATTCGTAGGATTGGTCTTGCTGATCGGCAGTGTGCTCTACGGCCAGGGCGCCGGCGACGCGTTGTTCATCGACGCCCAGGGTTGGGTTGGCATCGGGACGAATGCTCCCAAGGCGACGCTGGACGTCGTGGGAAAGTTGAACGTTTCGGATAACACTACCCTCTCAAACGCCAGCGTCGCCGGTTACCTGACGACCGCGGGCAACGTCGGTATCGGCACGACGAATCCAGGGGCCAAGCTAGAAGTGACGGGAGATACCCGCTTCAACGGCGCCGTCGGCATTAATCGCGGCGCGATACAAAGTCAACATCTCGTCATCACGCCGGCCAGTGGAAATATACCTTTCAACGTTACCGACCCGGCGAACTCGACGAATTGGTTGTCGGTATTTTCAAATGGCAACGTGATCATGAACGGCGGCAGCGTCGGCATTGGGACGGCGAATCCCGAAGCAAAGTTGGATGTCGTCGGCGACACGCGTATTCGCGGCAAGGTCAGCTCCTATGCCCGTTACCAGAGGGACGACCAGACCGAGTCGACCTACGACGCCTCTCCTCGTTATCACCTTTCGTTGACCGCACTCCAGTACGGCGGGCGAACTCGGTCGGTTCCGCAAATTGTGCTCGAGGACCTCTGCGGCGATCAGGATGGCTGCGAGTTTCGCTTGGCGATGACCCGCTGGAGCAGCGACAAAGACACCGAGAGCGCATCTCGCTCGGGTGTCTTCTATTACTCGAAAACTGACGGCCATTGGCGGGCCAGCTTCGGCGAAAGCGACGCGATTGGCGTGGACGGTGACGGGACCACGCAGCACGTAAGAAATATATGGAGCACCTGTTTCTTCACCGACGGGACCTATTCCCAATACAAAGATCAAGGTGATAATCAGAGGGGCATGCAACTGCTGGTCTGGAATAACTACAAAGGCGCCACCCGTACTTGCGAGATGACCCTGATCGATTGAAAGCACTTACCCTAGCCCTGAGTCAAATTTCCCCCCAGCCGCAGTGAAAAACCAGCGTCTGCTGCGGTTCAATGTCATCCAATTGCGTATAAGCTCCAACCGCGTCTACCGTTCTGATCGAGGGAGAAACCGGCACAGGCAAGGAACTCGTCGCCCGCGCGATCCATAATTCAAAGATCTGGTCTTAGTGTCAACAGGAAGACCCCAGGCCGACAGAGCTCGAGCGGATGAGTTTAATTGTGACAAAAACTGGCGGAAAGGGGATGAATTCCAGGAGCGTTATAAAATTGAGAGGGATCGTCCGTGAACTGATGCGGCGAGACGAGATTTATAACTGACGACGATTTGCGAGGAATTGCAAAACCCGGCCTACTTCTTGCCCGCTCTTTTTGCCGCCCAGTAGGCCTTCAACTTGGCCGACAACTTCGCTCTGGTTGCCCGGCTAAATGTCTTCTTCTTGGCCTTTGCGGCAGGTTTAGCTGAACGCGTTGCCGGGTTAGCTCGGCGCAGACTCGCCCACCTTGTTCTTTGGGCAGCGGCTATTTTCCTTTTCACAAAGGCGCTCATGGTTCGGCTTTTTCGTCGCATTGGGCGGGCGGTATCGGACTCACCGAGGATACCGCGAAGCTCTCTGTTCAGGGCTTCGATATGTTCTCCTTGATCGGGACAGGCTACTTTTTATTCCGAATTTCATCTCCTTATCTCGTTTAGCACCGGTCGGCCCCGTGGACGCGCTTTCGCGAGCGCAAGGATTGAAAGGAAAGCGTCGTAGTCTTGAGCTTTATGAAAGATAGTGGCGCGACCATTTCCTCGGTTGATCACATGATAGACAAAGCCAGCCTGTTGCCCGCGCGGGATTCTCGGCATGCGCAGCTTCTATAATTTCCCCCTCTGTCAAGAAAAGACTCCCGACCCCTTTTTTTCCCTTCTCCGGTAAAAACCCCCAATCCACGAAAATTCGTGTGATCTATGTTATTAACCAAGCGCCGATCGTGCGTTATCGAGCCTCAAGACGCGAAATAATTCCACCTCATTTTTGGAATTTATAAACCGTCCGCCGAGCGCCAGAGTGAATCAAGGACATTGCAGCAGGGCGTTGGGATTAGACAACACGTCGTCAGGACCCTATGCAGCTCTCAGACGACGCCAAACACAGACGAACAGCCGAACAGTTACTCGAAGAGATCAAGTGGCGCCATCACGGCAGGCCGATCCGGAGTTTTCTTCGAGAAAGGCGGTGGCCTTTCTTCTGATATCTTCCGAAGGCAGGCGATGACCGTAGTTGGGATAGAGAACAAAGCGGTACCGTTTGTGAGCCGCCTCGAGGGAGTCGCGTAAGAGATTCGCCTGTTGGACGGAAACCAGAGAATCTTTTCCACCATGCAGGACCAGGACCGGCGCGCGCCACGTGGAGACTTCCGGCAGGATGCTGATGAGCTTCGGGTTCTCTTCGCCGTTGGGATTCAACATGGAGCGAAACCATAGCGTTTCTTTATAGAACCGATTCAGGTCATAGGCTCCCGATTGCAAGACTACCCCCTTGATGCCCTCGAGCCGGCCGGCCAGCAGCGATGCGAAGAATGCGCCGCGGGAGAAACCATAAAGGTAAAATCGCTTAGAATCTATCCACGGGAGCTTCTTGACTAAAGAAAGCGCGTCCAACACGACGTTTAAGGTAATATTTGGATCCGTGCCTGGCGCTACTTCCGTTGCGCCATAGCCTGGAAGCGAAACGGCCAAACCGGCATAACAAAGATCACTGGCAAACGCTTCCGCCTCCGGCACGACACTTTCGGCGCCGTCAATGGATCCAAAGGTGTGGCCGTGGAACAAGATCATGAGCGGGAACGGGCCGGGCCCAGCGGGCCTGGTGAGATAGGCTTCCGCGCTTGAACCGGAAGTCGGAAAGAGAAAACGCGCGGTGACACCGGAGGGAGTGCCGCCGAGCGCTGGTACGGATGTCATCTTAGTAGCGTTACAAGCGACGAGGTAGATAATGCAGAGAACGGCGTAGATAAATCTTCGAAGTATTGTCATTTAAGGGTAAGCAGCAGGACTGCAAAAAAGAACGTTGCAAACTCCACTCGGTGCTTCTCTCCTTTTTTCCTCTCGATTCTTTTGAGAGGTCGTGTTGGCAAGCGCTGTGCCAGACCGGCTCAAGGTCTGGAATTCGCCTGTAAGTGCCCGGAACCAGGAATGTTAGGCACTGTCCAGCCGTGGCTTTGCGAAGCTCGCGACGAAGATATTGCGGCAAGTTTCGCCCGGGGTGACAAGATTTTGACGATCGATGCCTAATTTTTTTCACGCAGGAAGCAAGAGTGTGTGTTTCATACCGGCTCCAACGGCGGCACCGATGTTCTGTGTCCTTGCGGTGAGGCTGCGTTGGACTTTTATTTCCGCCAGGCCGGCAGCGAAACATAAGGCCTTGGAGGTTGGAGGTCGAGGTTCGAAGGCTCAATCGGCTACCCGGGCAAAGGCGCAGAGTTGTGACGCTGCAGGGTGACGCGGTAGTTCCACGGCATCCACTCCTGAGGATTGCGGGATAGGTGCGCAGCATGGATCTGCAGTTCGGTTAAATAATCGAACGCGCTGGCACCGGCAAGTTGGCAGGTATGAATCAGGCTCATGAACAGATCGCCCACACGGGCGCCGTTTTCGGTCTTATAGAAAAGCGCATTTTTTCGATACAGGATCGCTTTTTTCAAAGCGCGCTCGCAGAGGTTGTTGCCCAGCGGGGCGCCCGGGACGCGCAGGAACAAGGTGAGTTTATGAAAATGGTGCTTCATGTATGAGATGGCCTTGCCGAGACCGGAGTTGGGCTCCACCTTGCGCTCAGCGATCTGCTCGTTCATCCAGTTTTCCAAATTCCGCCATCAACGGAGCGCTTTGGGCTTGATGGAAAACGAGGCGCTCATCGGGCGACATCCGCTCTTGTTTTGCTGGAAACGCAACGCGAGCAGATGGGGGCAGTGGCTGCGATGGTCCTTTCGACCCCGGAAAATATCCTCGTCGAACACGCCGGCGCCAGCCGGCTTGCCGAACTGGCAAAAATCAGCGAGACGCATCGGCCGGCCGAGTCGTGACGCAGTTCAAATCGACGTGACGCCGCTACACCAGACTCCTTAGATTCCTTTCCCACTCCCACCAGCTGGCGTAAGAGTTCCAAAAACGTCCATCGGCTTACCTCCAGTACGTGGTGAGCCCGTATCCTTATATATATGTCGTGTGACAGAAAAAAGTTAAGGAATGCGTCGATGCCTCGCAACGCGAACGGGTGGTGGTCACACGACGCGGTCAACTCGCTGCTGTGTTGGTTGGGATTTAAGGGAAGCGATTGGGAGGATATTGTGCTGCAAAGTTCTCCGGGTTTTTGGAAACTTATTCAAGAGAGAAGAGAGCAACCCACGATTTCTCTGAAGGAATTGAAAGCCCGGCTGAAGAAACGCAAGCGCTAGCTTTGGTCAGGTCGCCGCTCCTGACCGATGACCGACACGGCTATCGAGCCCTCTATGGTCCGGGTTGCTATGATGGACATCGCGATCTGGAACCTGATGTGCGTGGCCTGATCGAAGACGATTTTCTTCGACCATCTTTCCGAATCGTAGCGGAGCAACCCTTCAGTTTTGGTTTGCCGCTCCAGCGGCAGCCGTATATTCGGGCGTTCCCTTTGCGGGAATCGTCCAAAAATAGACGGTGCTCCCACTGGCATTCAGCGTCTCCTGAGGTTTCCAACTGCCCATGTCGAAAGCGTGCGAGACGATACGGGTTCCCGGCTTTAAATCGGCTAATAATTTCGGAAGCAATTTCAGATTCAGGCTCGGCAGCAGGTAAAGGGTCACCACCGTCGCATCACTAATATTCGCTTCGAACAAATCTGCGTTCAAGAAACGCACACGGTCGACGACGCCCGCGGCCTTTAGATTCGCCTCTGCTTCCCTGATGCGTTCGGGATTGATGTCGATGCCGATGGCGCGCGCAGCATTGTACTTCTGTACCGCCATGATGGGGATGCGCCCGTCGCCCGAACCCAGATCATAGACCACGTCGCTCTTGCCGACCTTGGCGACTTTGAGCATCGCGTCCACGGCTTCATAGGGCGTCGGGACAAAAACGACGTCGGGCGAGCGGAGTTGCTTGCCGGATGGTTGCTGTTCCTGACCAGTCGACTGGGTGTTTGCGTCATACCCAATGAAACAGAGCGACAATGCCAGCAGATACAAAATGCTTTTGATTTTCACCGATCTTCTCCTTCCGCATGCATGATATTGGAACGATGCGCACTGATATCCTTATATAGCAAGCTATCAAGCGCGGAAAGCCTACCTCTGCAATAAGGAGTCTTGTATTTTGTTATTTGCCACATGTTTAGTTACGCCCGCTAAATCATGGTTCGTCCCCGTCGGAATTTGACGGCGCGTTGTACCAAAGTTTAGAAGGATCGTTGCCAGCCATCGATGGGTATCCTGCTTTGTGCGGCAAAAAGGCTGCCTTCGGTTGCGGGTCTGTACCCGAAAGAGCTAGTATCAACACAGGCGACGTGTGAGGGTTTTTCCTGGACGGAGGAATTTCTTGAGTTCATCATCAAAACGCATTGCACTTTGGTTGGTCTTAGCGCTCGTTTTGTTTGGGATTTTCAGCGTTTTTAACAAACAAAACCGGCGCGAACCGGATATTATTTTCAGCGAATTTATGGGGGCCGTGGAGCGCGGCGACGTTCAAGAGGTCGTGATCCAAGGACATCATATTCAAGGCAAGTACAAGAACGGTGATCAGTTCAGAACTTTTGAGCCGGACTATCCGGATCTTGTGAGGTCATTGCGGGATAGGGACGTGAAAATCGCAGCAAAGCCCGAGGACGGGTCGCCGTGGTACTTGGTGCTACTGCTTAACTGGCTTCCCATGCTGCTTCTGATTGGGGTGTGGGTATTTTTTATGCGCCAGATGCAGGCGGGCGGCGGCAAGGCGATGTCCTTTGGCAAGAGCCGTGCAAAACTGCTTACGGAGAATCAACACCGCGTAACCTTTAGTGATGTCGCGGGCGTGGATGAGGCCAAAGATGATCTGCAAGAGATCATCGCATTCCTAAAAGATCCGAAAAAATTCACGAAACTTGGCGGCAGAATTCCCAAAGGGTGTTTGCTCGTGGGGTCCCCGGGAACTGGCAAGACCCTGTTGGCTCGTGCCATCGCGGGCGAAGCCGGGGTCCCGTTCTTCAATATCAGCGGTTCCGATTTCGTAGAAATGTTCGTCGGGGTCGGGGCTTCGCGAGTCCGTGACCTTTTCGTTCAAGGCAAAAAGAAGGCGCCTTGCATTATTTTTATAGACGAAATCGACGCGGTTGGGCGGCACCGCGGAGCTGGCTTCGGTGGCGGCAATGACGAACGGGAACAGACGTTGAACCAGCTGCTGGTTGAGATGGATGGATTTGAGTCCAACGAGGGAGTCATTCTCATCGCTGCAACCAACCGGCCTGACGTATTGGATCCCGCGTTGCTCCGTCCAGGGCGGTTCGATCGGCATGTTGTAGTACCACGACCGGACATCAAAGGGCGAGAAGGTATCTTGCAGGTGCACTCCCGCAAGGTTGCCTTGGCAACGGACGTGGATGTGAGCATACTGGCGCGATCCACGCCCGGGTTTACCGGAGCGGACCTGGAGAATCTCGTAAACGAAGCGGCTTTGTTGGCAGCCCGGAATGACAAGGAAAAAGTCGACATGGTCGACCTCGAGTTGGCCAAAGACAAGGTCATGATGGGTGCGGAGCGGCGCAGCATGGTCATCAGCGACGAGGAAAAACGCAACACGGCTTATCACGAAGCCGGACATGCATTGGTGGCGAAGCTGCTCCCGGGCACCGATCCGATTCACAAAGTGACGATCATTCCACGCGGCATGGCTTTAGGGCTCACGCAGCAACTGCCCATGGACGAAAAGCATACCTATCCCAGAGAATATCTGCTCAATAATTTGGTCATTCTGTTCGGCGGACGCGTGGCGGAAGAGCTTGTGCTCGAGCATACGACGACGGGCGCAGGGAATGATATCGAAAAGGCGACAGATCTGGCGCACCGGATGGTCTGCGAGTGGGGCATGAGCGAAAAGCTAGGGCCAATGACTTTCGGCAAGAAAGAAGCAGAGATCTTTCTAGGAAGAGACTTTACGCAGACAGCAGACTATTCCAAGAGCACGGCCATTGAAATAGACGCTGAGGTCAGGCGCATTATCCAGGAGAGCTACCATCGGGCTAAGGATCTGTTAACGACTAATCTTGGTCTGCTGCATAAAGTTGCGGAAAGCTTGCTCGAAAAAGAGGTTCTGAACGGGTCGGAGATTGACGCCATACTCAGAGCTTTCGGCGGTAACGGTGGAGATCCGTTCACACCATCGAGTGCGGCGGCCATTGCTTGAGAGAGCATAACTTGTTGTAAGGCTTTCGTGTTGCGTTATTGGCGGTCCAGCTGGTAACAATTCCAGGGACCGTACGCTGGATCTCCCAGCCCATTATTGGCGAAACAACTCTCACTTAGCCATCGAGTTCAATAGCTGTCGGCTGCAATTAGGCAGCACCGATGACCACTGCCAAGACGATAAAGCTTCTTGGCTACCTAGAAAATCATCGGTTCTCTAATACATGGTCAGCTACAGCCAACAGATACGCCTTCCCTAGACTTCGATTTTCACGCTGCCACGCCCTTTAACTTCTTCTCCGCCATGTACTTCCTCATTGCACGGCGCCTCTTTTGTCTCTTGCGCCGGTGCGAATTTTTTCGTGCGTCCTGCTTCATGTTTATTCTCCTTGTGCGCCGGGATAAACCGGCGGGTTGTTTGCGGATGGCGGTTCTGCACGGCGAAGGGTTAGCCACCTGCGCCGGACTTGAGTCATGCGTAGGTGTCCGGACTCTTACTGACGATTGCGATAAAGGTTTGGTTGCGGTGCGAGCGGGTGATGGTGTACGTGGTGCGTTCTTCACGAAGATTATTCATGGTGGTTAGCTTAGTGGTTGGCCAATGCTTTAGCAAGCGCGCATGAGGGCCCCGTAGACGCACCGGTCTGTTTTTTGTGCATGGGATTGCGTTGCGCTAATAAGCGCTGCGATATCTTTCCCAAGAATCATGATCGCGTGCTTACCGGCCGTGCCTGCCAATGATTCTTTTCCGGATTGTTCAATAGTAGACGGTAATTCCCGGTGAACCGGCGCAGCCTTGGGAGCAAAGACTCTGAGCGCAGGGGCTAGGCTAAAGAAACGAACGCAATATGGCGTTTTATGCGATTGATGTCCCAGACCAGGTGATTCGACGGGTGACTGCGCAATACGACGGCGTGGGCAAAGGCTAGCCGCGCATCGGACCGACCGGCAGCGCTAATTGTCTTTCGTGCCGCCATCGCTGTTGTAGCGCTTGCGAAGAATGCTCCATAACCAAGCGATACTCGGACGACTAGGTTTGTCACTGCTGCGGGGAGTTAAACCGGCGTGTTTAAAATTTGATTTGAGGGAGGTGTCCAATGGATTGGCAAACAATTAAACTCGGTTCTTGGGGTGCCATCGGCGGCGCCATCATGACTGCCTATATCGGTTTCAACGTCGCCGGATGGATGACCAATGGCGCCGCCGAGGCGCTGGCGAAGGAGAGTGCTGCGGTTGCGGTAGCCGAGCGTTTGGGAAAAATTTGCGTGGCGCATTTCAACCGGGATACGGCCAAGAGCCAGAAACTCATCGAAATGAAGGGCAAAGATATCTGGCAAAGGGGCCGTTACATCGACACGCAAAGTTGGCCGATCATGCCGGGCGATGAGAAGGCCGAGAGCGGGGTTTCCGATGCCTGTGCCAAGCAGCTGTCGAAGAAGAGTTAGACGTGCTTACCGAGCACCTCGAGAGCGGTCAGCCTTTGGTTTTACGTCTTGGTCAAATCGGCACGGTCGTGACGGCTACCCGGGTGGTGCGCGCGAAGCAGAGTTCGCCCACCGCGACGGTCGCGCGTTTGTCATCTTGCCGCTGGGCGCGACTCATTGATGGTTCTCCACCGCGCTCCTGATTTCGCCGAGACATAGCCGCGCGGGCAACTCTCGTAGACTGGCAAGAAGAAGATGGTTCGCTTAAAGCCGAATACGATTCGTCGGCTCGGACGACTTCACGCCTGGTTATGGAAGCTATGCGGTGGAAAACTAGACAACGTGTTCGGGAAATTGCCGTTCATGATGCTCACCACGACGGGTCGGAAGACAGGACTGCGCAGAACGACACCGGTTCTCTATCTCCAAGATGGAACGGGCGTCATTGTTGTCGCCTCTTTCGGGGGAAATGACATGCATCCGGCATGGTACCTCAATCTTGAGCAATTTCCGGAAGCCGAAATCATCGTAAAGGGTGAGCACCGGAGGGTTTTGGCACGCAAGCTTTCTCCGGAGGAGAAAAAGGTTATCTGGCCTCGGTTGGTGCAGTTATACCCTCAGTTCGAAATCTATAGACAACGAACGCGTCGAGAAATTCCGTTGATGAGGCTAATGTATTAAGGAGTCCCACAATTGAGTAACCAAACAGCGACCGAGGGGTGAGACCTGGAGAGCGCGGGCACAGGAGCGCAAAGGTTGTTTTCAGGCCCTGCCGGCGGGTATTTCCACCTATGGAGAGGACGGGGTGGTGGCCGGCAAGGCAGAGAACCATTGACCGCGATCGGAAGGGCTCGCCTCTCGGTCGCACACTAGCGACATAGTCTCTAAATAACGAACTCATTAGTAATTGGTGGTTGGGGCTCGGCTATCTTGAAGTCCCTTAGGCGGGGCCGTATCTTTTATGCATGGGTTGTCGATTTGTTACGCGATTGCTCACGGTTGTGCTCGTCCTTTGTCTCAACGCGCTCAACAGCCAGGCGGGTTCGCTTTCCCGGCAGGAAGGCGATCGTTTGCAACAGAAGATAGATGCGATCGTGAAGAACGGCGCGCTTTCTCCCGTGCCTGCGAAAACAACCGCGGTCTCCGAAGCAGAAGTCAATTCCTACCTGAACTTAAATTTGCGTGAAAAGGCTCCCCCGGCGACCAACAGAAAAACGGCCGGAAGGTTTTTTGCCTTCATCTCGTGGCCTCCTTCTTCTCAGCTTTGACGGATGGCCGATTTAGTACGCAACAAACGAGATATAGGGGTAGCGGAACGTGAGGGACTTTCCTGCAAGCCCTGAGAGTGTAGGCGTTTTGCCATACGGTTAGTCAAGATATCGAACAAGAGAAAACGAGGAACTGGATCTTCTGTCGGAGGCCGCCAAGATGGTGCACCTTCACAATCACTTATTCCGTAAGCTCTCCTGTGCTGTCACCTGCAAATTTTGATGGGAGACGCAAGTGTTCACGTGCCCCGATGGTCGTGCTATGGGTAGCCTCACACTCGCTGCTATTCATACAAGGAAGGAGCAGGCATGCGCCAAGGTTTTAAAATTTTTGATTCGGACACGCACCTCAATCCCATGGCCGAAACCCTGGAGCCCTACTTCGATGCCGCCATGCGTGAGCGGCTGCCTGAGTGGGAGAGTTGCAAGGTTCCCTTTCGCGTCGGCTGGGCCGGCGAGATTCTGCAACCACCGTACCGCCACCGTTACCGGTTCAAAAAAAGCGCCGGCTGGCGCGAGGAGCGCCTGCGTATTTTAGGGGAAGCGGGTCCGAGGGAACATGTCGAGCCTCATTTCCCGAAGTTTATGGGCAGCCGCTTCCCGACGCCCGGCGGGTCCGATGACGACGTCGAAGCGCGGATTCGGGATATGGACGAGGAGGGAGTGGACGTCCAGCTCATGCTTCCCGGACTTCCCCCGGCTGCGGACGACGTCGAAATTGAGATCGGGTTTATCCGGGCCAACCACCGCTTTACCAATGACTTCTGCAGCAAGCACCCTCACCGCCTGAAGTCTCTCATTGTGGTAAGCAGCAGAGCGATCGAGGCGTCGGTGGAAGAAATCAAAGCATGGGCGCGTGCGCCATGGGCCGCAGGCATCCATCCCAACCTGGCTGAAGGCGTTCCCATCGACCACCCGGACCTGGAGCCGATCTGGGCCGCGGCCAATGACGAAGGGCTTTGTGTGGCGCATCACAGCTTCACCTCCGGCTATCCCGGGTACCGCGATCTCTGGGACAACCCATTCATCGGCCGTACTGCCTCGCACCCGTGGGGCGCGATGAGAGCACTGAGCGCATTTTTCGGTGCGGGAATCATGGACCGGTACCCAGACATGCGCTACTGCATCCTCGAGTCCGGCTTCGGCTGGCTGCCGTTCTGGGGAGCGCGTATGGACGATCAATGCGTCTACATGTCTTACGCGCTGCCGGAAGATCTGGCTCGTAAGCCTAGCGAATACATGACGAGTGGGCGCTTCTTTGCCAGCATCGTAATCCACGAAGGCGAGAAGATGGCCCGAATGGTTACCGACTTCCTCGGCGACAGTGTCTTAATGTATTCGTCCGATTACCCCCACGCGGAATCTCGGTTTCCCGAGTCCACAAACAAGGTGCTGGAATGGAAATCTCTGGGAGATGAAGTCATGCGAAAAATGCTATGGGCCAACGCGACGAGATGCTTCGGAGAGCCCTAGGAGGTTGACCATTTTTGGAACAATCGGCGTGTCCCGTCGCACCGATCTTTACTGCCGCGCCTAGACGCTTTCGACAAACCGCTGAAAATATATAGGGGCCTGGCTACCGACCCGCGACGCAGGAAAACCGATCGTCTGCGACTCTGTACTCTCGGGGCAGCCAAACCGGGGACGAGCTAGCTTAACTTATATAGCCGCGCCGGCGTATCGTGCAAAATCTTTTTTTTAGCCTCCGTTGAGAGTTCGTCGCGGTCGCGTACCGCGGCCACAGCGCCCGGAAATTTCATGTCGAAATGGGGATAGTCCGAGCCGAAGACAATGTAGTCAGCTCCCACGGTCTCAACTACATATGGGATAGTTTTCTCGTCGGGATCCGCTGAGACGAAACATTGTCTGCGAAAATACTCACTGGGCGGCATCTTCAGCCATGGCACCATGTAACCCAATCCTTTGTAGTGTTCGTCCATACGCTCGAGCCAGTGGGGAAGCCAGCCCACTCCTGATTCCAGAAAAACTACGCGCAGCTTTGGAAATCGTTCCAGGACGCCGCCGCAGATGAGCGTGGAGCACGCGATTTTTTGCTCTAGCGCGTGAGAGAAAAGGTGGCGCAGGAGGTAGTTTTGGTAACGGTCCGCCCCTGCGGTGGGAAAGTTTCCCGTCGCTTCATGCACGCAGAGAGTCGCGTCGAGGCCCTGGAGTTCAGCGTAGAGCCGGTCGTAAACGGGATCCTCGAGCGTTCGCCCGTTGAGAGGATTGGGTCGCACAAAAATTCCTTTCAGCCCGAGCCGCGTGATGGCACGCCTCGCCTCGTTTATCGCTTCTTGTACGTCGTGCAAGGGAACTGCGCCGATGCCGACAAAACGCCCCGGATAGGTTCGGCAATAGTCGGCGAGCCAGTTGTTGTAAGCGCGACATAAGGCGGTGGCGAGAGCAGCGGTTTTCACGGCCTGGATAAAAAGGCCCTGGGTCGGAAAGAGAACCTGAACGTCGATTCCTTCAAGGTCCATGTCCTTCACACGCTCATGGGGGTCGAACCCACCGGGCCGCCGCGCCGTCCATCCCGCTTCCGGATAGGGAATGCGATCGTGTACCGCGCCGTCAGTAACCAAATGCTCGCCACCCTGTTCGTCCTTGATGAAGTGGGGCGCCTTGTCGCGAAACTCGGGCTCCAAGTATTGGCCCCACATCTCGAGCGGCTCGAGCACATGGCTGTCCGCGTCGATGACGCGCATCGCTATCGAAGCTTTGCCTCTCGCGGACACGGTTAGATTCTTGCTTTTGCCCTTCTTCCGAGTTCGCAAGTTAACTCGTCTTTTCATTTCGCGGTCCCCTTTGTGATTTTTGATCGAGACGATTGGAGGAGAAAAAGCGGCCAAGTCCCTTTGGAAATTTTGCTTTGCAAGCTCAGGAGTCAAAGCCGTATGCCAGGTTTACCGCCGGCTGACCAGGAAGCGTCGCCACCAACTTCTATCGGGCTGGCAGCGGCGCCGCGCCGGAGAATGCCTTGAACAATTCGATCAATTCCGTATCACGGGGTGTGTCGTGAATCGTCTTTGTCAATTCATCCGGCGTCATGGGACTGGCGTCATCGCCGACGACCTTTAAGTATTCGCGATGGAAATCGGGATCCTTGAAGGTCTTGCTCATCGCCTCCTGAAGAATCTCCACGCGATCTTTCGGTGTGCCAGGCGGCAAAACATAGGGTGAGCCGGTTAGCCTCAATGTGCGCGACAGGGTGATGAGCCTGCGGTCCTTTTCAGTTTTGGCAAAGCTCTCGATCTCGGGAAGGTGGCCGAAGCGGGAATGCTTCAGTCCCTTGGGAACCTCCAAAATGGCGTGGAAATTCATCAGGCCTTTCTCCACCCAATCGGGATTACGCTTCCAGACCGATGTTGCGGTGTTCGCTCTGGCATCGACTTCCCCGCGTAGCAGCGCAACATCCAGTTCGGGCGCCGCATAACCCGGGATGAACTTCGGTTCCTTTAAGCCGAGAAAGTAGGCAAAAAACCGAGCCGATATGTAGGCGCTATGTCCTACCGGCCTGGCGCCGACTCTGACCCCGGACGCGGCTCTTAGTTTTTCCAAATTGCTCAGGCCGGCGTCTCTACGGGTATAGAACACCAGATGGCTTTCGCTTTCCGGCGAGCCCAGGTAGAAAAACTTATCGATATCGTACATCACTCCGCTCTCGCGCAAGAGATTTAGTCCAATTACGCTGCTGCTGAAGGCTCCGATGGTGAGCCCGTCGGGACGGGCATTGCGGAACATATGATTGCCCACTTGCCGACCACCGCCGCCGTCCATGTATTGGACCACGATGGCGGGATTTCCCGGGATATATTTGCGCAGAAAAGGAACCAGAGACTTAACGCGGTTGTCGCCGATGCCTCCGGGAGCGGTGCCGGCGAAAATCGTTATGGTTTTTCCCTGGTAAAATGGCGCTTGAGCGAAACCGTGATCGGGTGAAAGCCCGGCGAGCACCGATAGTATGCCGAAAACAGCTATTCTCAGAAAGGCTAGATGGGTTTTCATAAGAGGCCGTCCTATCTTTCGTCGATCAAGTCATTATGTGGAAAGAGTCTCGTGTCCTGCCCGGATTAGTGTCCCGATTATAGAGATTACCTTCTATGCTCATCCTACCGCCAAGTAATTTGAAACCTTCCTAGTCCAGCAGGCGGCGAACGTCCATCCCCGTCCGGGGAATCCATGATGAACTTGTTCGTGCTCGTGGGGCGTGGGACGCGAGCGGGGATGTCTGCTAATTCCAAAGTTTTTTTGAGGCGATGGCCGCGCCCTCGGCCAGCGACTTGAGCTTGGCCCACGCGATGCGCGGGTCGATTGTCGGCTCTGTGCGCACGAAAGTGCCGAAACCGCAGTCAGTGCCCGCAATGACGTTCTCGCGGCCCACGGCCTCTGAGTAGCGGACAATGCGCTGCGCTACGAGCTCGGGGTGTTCTACGAAATTGGTCGTGGAGTCAATGACACCTGGAATGATGGCCAAGCCATCAGGAAGAGAAAATTCCTTGAAGACGACCCACTCATGTTCGTGTCTGGGATTGGCGCCTTCAAAGGAGAGGGCGCCGACTTTGGCCTTTAGCGCTACATCGATTATTTCCGTGAGCGGGATATCGAGGTGGTGCGGGCCTTCGTAGTTGCCCCAGCACATGTGCAGGCGCACCCGATCAGCCGGAATGTCCCGCAAGGCGTGATTAAGGGCCGCCACGTGAAGCTCAGCGATCTTCTTGAACTCCTTTGTGCTCAGGTCGGAAAATCGGTTGTGGCGGCTCATGCACAAGTCGGGGCAGTCCACTTGAAGCACGAAGCCGGCACGGTGGATGGCGTCGTATTCCTCTTTCAAGGCGTCCGCCAGGGCGTTTAAATACTTCTCCTCGCTCCCGTAGTATTGGTCTTTCATGAAGTGCGGCACCACGCCCGGCGAGGCGGCGGTCATGAATAGCTCTTCAGCTTGGACTTCTTTGACAGCGGCCTGCAGGTTTTCAATGTCCTTGCGCACTGCGTCCGGATCCTTCCAAGCAATGGGGCCGGTGCATGCGGGGCGTTTGGGGGCGGCTCTTCCCGCGCGTCGGGCGGTGTACTCCGGGAAGTCTTGGGCTTCGCCCGAGACGGTGGCTGCCGTACTTTCGCCGTCAAAGCCGGTTAGGCGGTCTTTTACGTAGGTGGAGTAACCGGGCTTGCCCTGCTCGCCGTCATTGAGGATGGTAACTCCGACCTCGGCCTGCCTGCGCACCACCTCCGCGACCGCGGAGCGGACGCGCATCGCAAGGACATCCTCGTCCACCGGTTGCTTCACTTCTTTCCGTAGTACCATGTCTACTAGGTCCGTGGGGCGGGGCAGGCTCCCGGTGTGCGTGGTGAGGATGTAATTAGTGCTGTGCTTCATAGCTTGCCTCTTCGCGATGCTAGACGGTGCCCTGGAGGACCGTCATATTGCTCTATTTTTACCACCGTTCACGTATTGCCATCAATCGAAAGGAAAAAAAAGGGGATGTCTCTAGACGTAATCGAGAAATAGGGTGTTTAATCTTGTTATTCGTCGCTATCGGTCTCATGGGCAGCCCATGGATTAATACAGTGCCATTTACTAATGAGTTCGTTATTAGAGACTATGTCGCTAGTGTGCGACCGAGAGGCGAGCCCTTCCGATCGCGGTCAATGGTTCTCTGCCTTGCCGGCCACCACCCCGTCCTCTCCATAGGTGGAAATGCCCGCCGGCAGGGCCTGAAAACAACCTTTGCGCTCC
>DATBLC010000328.1:0-19829 GCA_036555515.1 Binatia bacterium | reverse complement strand
TCGGCGTGGGCGCGACTCGGCGCTTATCCGCCGTTCGCTGGGGCGTCACCCTGGAAATCGTCGCCGCCTGGATCCTGACTTTCCCAATCTGCGGCGCCATCGGCTGGCTCGCAACCAAACTGTTCTTATTGTTGAGTTAGATTGGATTGGACTTCGGTCCGAACGGTCCTTCTGCCTTCCGGCGGTCGGCGGTCATCCGTCGTCGGTCGACTTTCAGTTCCGTCTTCGTCGGGAACGGTTCTTGATTCCTTCCGCCCTGCAATAATTCGGCAATCTCTTCAACTTACCCAACAAGAACGCCCGATCTCTGCCAGATACGCGCTCCGTGGGCCCGATCACGAACACGGCTTTCCAAATCCCCCATGACACACAATCCCGCCCCGCCTGTGGCGGGCGGCACACAGGCCTGCCTGTGCGTCGCACGCAGACAGGCGAAACGTGCTTTTCCAACCGCCTCGGATCACATTGCCCCCGGGGTGAGCCTTCGGGCCGACCCCCTTGTTATACGCAGGCATGCGCAAGGGCGCTTTGGGCCGCAGGACGGCTCCAGGTGGAAAGTGGGGGTCGAAAAAGAGTTCAGGCCGATCGATCCTTCGATACGGCGCAATAGATGCCACTGTCTCGTTATCTGGTCGTTTCGAGGCATAGTTCGCCCGTACAGTACGGGATACGGGCGGCCAGCGTCAATTGCGCCCGGATCGCAGGTGTTTGGAACGCAAATTTATTGACGAACCGACCGCGGCCCCAGTAAAACTGGCGCCGCCTAAGATTTGCTGCGCGAGGCGCCGGTTCAGCGCGCGGTGAAGGAATAGCTCAGCACCGTATTGTCCTTATTGAATACGACATGAAGCTCTTTTGAGTCTTTGAGCTGGCCGAACTCGTAATAGTGGTAAGAGTAGGTCCAGGTTTCGAAGCCGTTTTCCAGTCCGCGGCGCATGGGCTCGCCGAAGCTGGTGAAAACCTCCTGCTGCGTCGTCGAATTATTTTGAATGCTGCGCACGGGCGTGACCGGAAAGTCGCGGCCAATGGGGACACATCCCGCCAAGTGCGAACAAAGCATCGCGGCAAGCAACCAGCGGCGCACAAAGTCCCCCGTTAAATCTCCCGCCGCCCTTCGAGAGCCTTGCCAAGCGTAACGGCGTCCGTGTACTCGAGATCGCCGCCCATCGGCAGACCGCGCGCGATGCGCGTCACGGCGACGCCCAACGGTTTGATGACCTTCGACAAATAATACGCCGTCGCTTCGCCATCCATGGTCGGGTTGGTGGCAACGATGACTTCTCGCACCGAACCGTCGCCAAGCCGGTCAATCAACTCTTTAATGCGCAATGCGTCGGGGCCAATGCCATCCAGCGGCGAGATCGTGCCGTGGAGCACGTGGTAGAGGCCTCGGTACTCCTGCGATTTTTCTACGGCGATCAGATCCGCCGGCTCTTCGACCACGCAGATCTTGTCCTGCTCGCGTTCGGCGCTGCGGCAGATGTCACAGAGCGAGGCTTCGCCGTTGCGCGGCTCCACTTCGCTGAAACCGAAACAGCTGCGGCAAAGTCCGATTTCGCGTCGTAGTTTGCCGATGCTATCGGCGAGCGCGAAGACATCCTCCTTTTTGCCCTTGAGCATATGAAAAGCCAGCCGTGCCGCGGTCTTTTCACCGATGCCAGGGAGCTTTGAAAGCTCTTGAATCAAACGCGCCAGCGGCCCGGGATAAGACGTCACGGCGCGTCCTCGCTTCGCTCGGAATGACAAATTTCAGACGACATATGGCCTGCTTCGTGTTGGCAATCTGAGACCTGAGTTTCTAACAGCTGGCTCACGGCATGAGCCCTGGAATCTTGAATCCGCCAGTGATCTTGTTCATCTCGGTTGAAACCATGTCGCGCGCTTTGCGCATGCCGTCGTTCACCGCCGCAAGCATCAAATCCTCCAGCATTTCCTTTTCCGCGGCGTTGATAACCGAGGTTTCGATCTTGACAGCGGTGAGATTGAACTGGCCGTTGACGGTGACCCGCACCATGCCGCCGCCCGCCGATCCTTCAACGGTCTTTTGCCCGAGTTCTTCCTGGATTTTGGCGATCCGCCCCTGCATTTCCTTAGCTTGCTTGAGCAAATCGCCCATGCCCCCGATACTCTGTGCCATGATTCCCTCCTTGCCGCTCCTTGCGCCGCGGACCCTCGCCTTGGTCACTCCTCGCGCCGCACCGAACGCACCGATGAACCAGGGAAGATGCGGAGTGTCTCGTTGGCCATGTCGCTAAGTTTCGCGGCGCCAGCTAAAGCAGTTGGGGGAGTGACCGTCCCCTCCCTCGCCGCCGACCCATCCGTGATCAGTTTCACTTCGATTGAGACGTCCTCGGAAAAGAAACGCTTCGCTATGGTTTTGAGCAACGCGAAGTTTTCAGCATCCTGCAAAAAACTAAGTTCAAGGCGCTCAACCACGCCGACTGACAAACGCCCCGGCGCGAGGTCGAGCACCTGGGCGGCGTCGAGATGCGACGCTAAAAATTTTTTTTCCTTGCGCACCTCGGCGACGAACTCGCGCCACAGCTGTTCTTTGTCGCCCAAATCGATTTTACCGCCGGATATTGGCGTGGGCTCGTTGCTCACTCGCGGCGTTGCGACGCGAGTTGGCGCAGGCGAGGGCGCATCCCTCGCTGTTGGCGCCGGGGATGGCCGCCCGGCGAGTCTATTTTCCAGCCTCTCCAAACGTTCCAGCAACTCGGCTACCGGAAGCATTTTGGGAAGTGTCGCTAATTTGACCAAGACTGCTTCCAGCGCAAACCTCGGATTGGCCGAACGCGCCACTTCGTCATCGCCGGCGGCCATAAAGTCAAAGTAATCCACCAGTGTCTCCACCGAGAGGTCCTTGGCCTGTGCCTTCAAATCGCCGATCTCCTGGTCAGGCAGATCGAGCAACGCGGCGCCGCTGTTGAAACCCCGGTCATGATCCCCCAGTCGGGCGACCATGAGGTTGCGAAAGTGCTCGACGAGATCGCGCGACAAACGGGACAGATCGCGCCCTTCGCCAGACAGCGCGCCGACCAGTTCCAGGCAGCGCCCCGCACGACCCTCGATCACCGCGGCTGAAAGTTCGTAAAGTGCGCGCCGTTCGGCGAGACCGAGCACTTCTTGCAATGACCGTTCGTCCACCGGTGACGACGGGCCGGCGCTGGCGAGCACCTGTTCCAACAAGGACTGCGCGTCGCGCATGCTGCCGTCGGCCTCGCGCGCCAAAAGCACCAGGGCGTCTTCGGTGATCGTCAATCCTTCGTTCTTGGCGATCTCGCCGAGGCGCTCGACGATCTCGCGCAGCGCGATGCGACGAAAATCGTAGCGCTGGCAGCGCGACAGAATCGTTTCCGGCAGGCGGTGCGGCTCGGTGGTGGCAAGAATAAACTTTACCGACGGCGGCGGCTCTTCCAGCGTCTTCAAAAGCGCGTTGAAGGCGTCCTTGGTGACCTGGTGCACCTCGTCGATGATGTAGATCTTGAATCGACACTTGGCCGGCTGGTAACGAACATTCTCGATGATCTGGCGCACTTCGTCGATACCGCGGTTCGATGCGCCGTCGATCTCCAAAACATCAATGCAGTTGCCGTTGGTGATTTCTTCACAAGCGCTACATTGGTTACAAGGCGTCGGCGCCGGCCCCTTTTCGCAGTTGAGCGCTTTGGCGAGGATGCGGGCGGCGGTGGTTTTGCCGACGCCGCGCACGCCGGTAAACAGATAAGCGTGGGCGATGCGGTTGGTCCGGATAGCGTTTTGCAGCGCGCGGGTGATGTGGCCCTGGCCCGCGACGTCTTCAAAACTCTGCGGACGCCACTTCCTGGCGACGACTAAATAGGACATTTCTCTAAATCGAAAATCGCAGATTGAGGATAAAAGATCGCGAAGTGGAGACCGCTATCCTCCATTCTCCATCCTCGATCTCTTCCTTAACTCGGGATGCCCATTGCTGACAGCCAGGTTACCCCGTGGCACAGGGGTGCATCCGTTACCGCTGCTTCCTTCCGGACCTGACGGGGTTCACGGTTCCGCCTTGCACGGGACCTAACTATCAGCAATCGACATCCACAAATCGGGCAACGCCGAACAAGTTGAGCGGTGCTGCTCATTTTATTCCTATTGCCTCACGCTTGTTGCCTATCGAATGGCGGAGAGGGGGGGATTCGAACCCCCGGTACCCTGATTAGGGGTACACACGATTTCCAGTCGTGCACCTTCAACCGCTCGGTCACCTCTCCTAGTTGGAATTTCAAGCACTTGCGTGCCCTGCCCTGCTTTCTAAACCGCCGATGTCTCCAAAATGTTCCATGGGGCTATTTCGGACTGTTTCGCAAGTTATTTCGCAACGTACCACAACGAATCATCGGGGGCAAAGACGAATTGCGAAGGCGAAAAGCCGCCCAACGACAATGCCGCGCACGTGGCGAATTATGTAACAAACGCCGGCGCGCGCAAATGGAAAACCCTGAGCCGCGCACTGCAAACGAGCGCTATCCACCGAATGAAAAAAAATTCTTAGAGCTTGTAAACTTCTTTTTTGCTCGTTCCAATGTTTATTGCGTGACCGGACGTAGTCCGCCAAGTTCAGGATCTCTGTGCGATCTCTCCGAGCAAACGCATCCGCCATGCCCGTGAGGGCTGGATGAACTGAGTCGCGTCGATCGAAAGAACCGGACAAGGTGCGTTTCTACTGACGGTCTGTGAGATGCTGCGTGTGAAAAGCCGGGTGAGCGATCTTCCTTTGCGCCGGGCCAAAACAATGAGGTCGACTTCCTCCCGAAGCGCTGCCGCGACGATTTCCTCCGATACCCTGCCCAGCGCTACCCTAGGTTTCCATGCTACGCCGTTGCTTTCCACTCCGAGTTTTTCGGAAACAAAATTTCTTACTTTGCATTCGGCTTCCGCAAGAAGGTGATCCATTTTGAACTTGGACACCAACTGCTCCCATTGGTAAAAGGGTGCCAATTCGCAACAAGGATACTGACTCAGACTTGGGAACGAAGTTGCATGAAAAATGATCAGTTGCGCATCGTTCTTTTTGGCGAGCGAGAGGCCATAAGCAACACCATCTTTCGAATTTACTGTGAGATCCGTAGGACAGAGAATCGTTTGACTCATTTAAAATCTCCTTTAAAAGTTTCCCCTCTTCAATCCATACTGCTTTTCAGACTAGGTACGGCCTGGACTTTGGTTTCATGTTGAATCATTTTAACTGATTTTCTTAATGATAGAAGGATGTACGGTTGCGTGAGTACAGAGATCAGATGAAGTTTTCGTAAACCGGCGCACAAGAGCAACGAGCCTCGAGATTGAATTGATCTCGTGCAATTTAATTTCCGGTGAGAGAACGAAGATACTTTCCCATTTTCTCGTCGCCTGTTTGCAAAACGCAAAACCGTACTAAGGCAACGTTTTGCATCAGGGGCGTAAAGGTAAATTGCGCTTCTGTCCCTGGGTTATTAAGGAGTCCACAATTCAGTAACCAAACAGCGACCGAGGGGGAGACCTGGAGAGCGCGGGCACAGGAGCGCAAAGGTTGTTTTCAGGCCCTGCCGGCGGGCATTTCTACCTATGGAGAGGACGGGGTGGTGGCCGGCAAGGCAGAGAACCATTGACCGCGATCGGAAGGGCTCGCCTCTCGGTCGCACACTAGCGACATAGTCTCTAAATAACGAACTCATTAGTAAGTCGCTTGCCCTTGGCAAAACCTGTCCGCTAAAGTCAAAGGCCTGAGCAAGGAGGACTTTTTTGCCTGGTGGGATTGCATCCGCCGCAGAACATCGTCGAGCACTCGCACCGCATCGACCACGTATGGACCTTTATTGAGCATGACACATTCGGCGCGCTCGGCCATCGCCGCGTCGGTGATTTCTGCCCGTGAAGGCTGGCCTTTTTTTGCTAGATTCTCTAGCACCTGGGTGGCCCAGATTACGGGGATGTGCGCCGCCTCGGCGATCCACATGATCTCCTCTTGAAGTTCTCCCGTCCGCTCGTAGCCACATTCGACCGCCAGGTCCCCGCGTGCGATCATCACGCCGATTCTCTCGCTGCCCATCGCGGCCAGGATCAAGTCCGGCAATCTTTCAAAGGCCTTGCGGGTTTCGATTTTGAGAACGATGCCCAGGTGCCGTCCGCCGACTTTGGCCAACTCGGATTGCAGCAAATGAACGTCGGACGCTCTCCTGACAAAGGAGTATCCGACGAGGTCCGAGTGGCGAGCAATAAAAGGCAACCGAGCGATATCCTCTTGCGTCAGAGCTGGTAGGTGAAGCTCGCTGTCGGGAAGATTGATGCCCTTGTCCGCCCAGAGTTTTTCCCCTTTGAGCCTGGCTTTGACAATTTCCACCCTTATTTCGTTCTCGTCGACACTGTTAATCACGCCACCGATCTTTCCGTCGTCGAACCATATCTTTTCTCCGATCCGTACATCGGAGAAGATCTCTGGTAGGGCGACACTGATGGTGGCAGGTTCCAGAACGTAGCCTTGCCCATTCCGAACGGCGGGCTTTCCTCGATCAAGGTTCTTAGTCAAAATCAGAATATCCCCGGGCATCAGAATGATCGGCTGGGCTTGCGGAGCAAGCTCCCCGAGCCGGGCGGTATCCGTAAGCTTTCTGCTTGTTCCATGGCCGCTGATAACATGCAAAATCGTATCGGAGGTCACGTAAGATGTTTGAGCAGACTCGGCCAAGCGGCTACTCCCGACTCTTCGTGTCACTTCCATTGAACGCGACAGACCTCGTGCATCGAGAAACTTGATCGTGTCTCTGTCGCAGAGACGGCTTAGCCAATCCGCGGGCAAGTTTAGACTGGCATCCGCGCTTTCCGGGGAAGATTCGGGATGCCCAAGCGGTGTTAGCCAGATCTTCGCGCGTTCTGTCACGGTGCCAAATCGGTTACGGCGCGGGCTCCACTTCGTGACCCCCGGAACGGACTCCGTTGGCCCGGTGCGAAGCTTGGGTCCAGGCACATCCATCAAAACACGACACTCTTTGTCGAGTTCCCGCTCAGCCCGCCGCAGTTTTTCAACCATGCTGGCCCACGCATCCTCATCATCGTGCGCGCAATTGACACGCATACAATCCATGCCGTTCCTTACAAGATCCCGGATCAGGCCATAATCAGAGGCGGCCGCGCTCGGCATGGTAACCATGATCCGAACGTCCCGCTCAGCTGGTTTCGCCCCAAGCAAGGCCACCGTATTCTTCTCCAAAGTCGACTTTCCGAAAGCAAAATCGCCATCGGTGAGCCCCGGCTGCAGACCTTCCTTGCACGCGAGATGGGAGACCACCTTCAAGACAGCGTCCAAATTGGCCAAAACCCGAGACTCGGACCTGCCAAGGGACGAAAGTCCGCAGGAAGCCAGCTTGTCTTGAAGAGGTCGGATATCCCGCCGTCGCAGGGCAAGGTAATGAAGCAAGTTTTTCGCGCTATCACAATGTGCGGCAACGACGCTTTGTGTCTTGTGGACGAAGCGATTCTCCGTTTCCAGCATTTCAGATCGGATCCTCGATAATTCGCTAATGAGCTCGTCCAACCGGTTCATATCCCACATGCTTTGCTTTGTAGTCTTTGTGCCCATGGACTTTCGCGCCTCCAGGCAGGGATAGAACAAATGCTGCGCCAACGACTATGTAGTTGCTGCCCCTTAACGAAAACTTCACATTACGCACAGTGCTCGCAAAACCGCTGGACTGTTCATGCGTTTCGATCAACCGAATTGCACAAAGAGCAGCAACGGATCTAAAAAATTTCCACCGCGGGCGAGGATCTTAGTTTGTCTTCCTATAATCGAGAACAAACAGAAAAGTTCTTAGCAGCCGTGAGAAAGACAAGCAGCAAATGAACTTCTTGCGCTGGGGCGCGACAGGCACGTTTTAAGCCAAGCCCTTTTTCCGCGCCGCGACGGCCGAGCAAGAACAACGTGGAAGGTATTGGGAGTTGAGCGCCGGTGCCCGTGCGAAATAGACTCATGTGCTATAGATCCACGAAATTGCCGTTGCCATTTGGGTTGCCTCACATAGACCAGTTGCCGCAAACATCGAAACCCGTCGGACAGGCGATCGGATTGCTGCCGCAGTGATTTCACTCCAATCCTGCTCTCGCCCACTGCCAGCGAGTTCAATTGATCTGCTCCGGGATTGCCATTGCCTGTATTGTTGTTTCCGGTGCCCGCGCCGCTCCGAGGCGTTAACGGCTGGAACGACTGGAACGTTTTGAGCGACCGGCACTAGCGGCTTCCAGCCGCCTATTCAGATTCACCTGAAGTTAACTCGCTTTTTACAGCCCTGTCGCACTAAGCAGCTAATTTTACGTCGAAGTTTATGAAAAACGATGTGTTTAACCGTAGCACGAAGGTCGCTGCGGCCAAGGCCGCCAGGCGACGAAGGAGCGATAAGTGAAACTCAATGCTCATCAATACGTCGAACGAGATTCAGGAGCGGTTCGCTCCGAGAGACCGTTTGGAGACTGGATAGTCAACTATCTTTATTGCCAGAAGCGGGAACGGGCGCCGATGGTTTACGAGCTTCTGGGCAGCCAGTGGTTCTCCGGCTTTCTAGGCTGGATCAATTATGACTTTCCCCTCGGTCAGAACATTTCCGGCATCCGCCGCTTCATGAAAAATTGCGCCATCGATCTAAGCGAGTGTCTCGACAATCCGGAACAACTCGACACGGCGCGAAAGGTTTTCGAGCGCCGCATTCGCTATTGGCAGTGCCGGCCCATGTGCAAAGACGAATTCACGATCGTCAGTCCGGCCGATTCGAGAATCGTTTTGGGGTCCTTCAAAGAAACTTCGACTCTCGTCCTAAAGGGAAAGTTCTTTGACTATGAAGAACTCCTGGATCCGGAGAAATCGGATTGGCTTGACGCCTTTCGCGGCGGTAACTTCGCCATCTGCCGGCTCACGCCCGACAAGTATCATTATAACCACACTCCTGTGGCGGGCGTCGTCCGCGCCTTTTACGAAAGCGACGGTACCTACCACTCCTGCAATCCCGGCGCCGTGCTGACGTTGGCGACGCCCTATTCCAAGAACAAACGGGTGATCACCATCATCGATACCGATGTAACCGGCGGCACGCATGTAGGGTTGGTGGCGATGATCGAGGTAGTCGCCCTGATGATCGGCGATATCGCGCAGCGCTACAGCGACGAGGAATACCATCACCCCCGAGGCATCGAGGCAGGTATGTTTCTCCGGCGCGGCTCTCCCAAGAGTCTATTTCGCCCTGGGAGCAGCACGACGGTTTTGCTGTTTCAAGAAAACCGGGTCGAATTCGCCAGCGACCTGATGCGCAATCTGTGCCGCGCCGGCGTCGAAAGCCGTTACTCGTTGGGACTGGGCAGACCGCTAGTCGAAACCGAGGTCAGGGTCCGTTCCCCGATCGGAAGACGCACGCTGCAAATCGAAGAAATGGAGGACGACTCTTATGATTTCTGACGAAGCCTTCATTCTCACGCTGACCCTGCTCATGGCGGTTATGGTTTACTGGGCGTTCAAGCGGCTGCCCGATGAGAGGTGGCAGTTTCTCGCCTCGGTGCCGGTTATGAAAGACGCCAGCGGGCGCTGGCATGGTCTCAACTTTACTTACTACGGACTGCTCACGGCCAACGCGGTGGTCTTCGGCGTCGCCCTGTTGATCATTCTCTTCGGCGCCCTGGGAATAACAACTACGGTGACCCTGGGATTAATCGTCGCCGTGCTTACGGCTTGTCTGCCGGCCGCCAGATGGATCGCGCAGTTCGTGGAAGGCAAACAGTGCACCTTCACGATCGCCGGTGCTTTTTTCGTCGGCATCTTGATCGCGCCGGCAGTAATTCACATGGCGAATTCGATTCTGGCGCAGGTGCGCCAGCCGGCCGTGCCTGTGATCCCCGTGTTGGCGGCGCTGATGATCGCGTACGCTTTCGGCGAAGGCCTCGGTCGGTTGGCTTGCATCAGCTTCGGTTGCTGTTACGGCGTATCGCTGCGCAACGCCACTCCGCTGCTGCGGCGCATTTTTATGAAGCGCCATTTTGTCTTCTGGGGCCAGATGAAAAAAATTTCCTACGCCAGCGGCATGGAAGGCCACGAGGTCATTCCCATTCAAGCCCTGACGTCCGTGCTTTACATCGCCACCGGCCTCGCGGCGACCTTGCTTTTTCTGCGCGCCCAATTCGCCATTGTCTTCGTCGCGACCATGATCATCACTCAGAGCTGGCGCTTGATATCAGAGATGCTGCGCGCCGATTGCCGGGGTGAGGGAAAGATTTCGGCCTATCAGATCATGAGCCTTCTGGCCATCGGCTACACCGCCGCGCTCGCTTATCTCGCCCCGGCTCCGGCCCCGCTGGTTCCCAATCTAGCCGCTGGCATCGAGTGCGTATGGCATCCCGCGGTCGTCATTTCCCTCCAAGCGCTGTGGGTCATTGTCTTCGTGTTATTCGGCAAAAGCATGGTGACCGGGGCGGAGATATCGTTCCACCTGCGCCACGACCGGATCTAACGTAGAGAGCGGGCAGCGGTTCAAACCGTTCCCTTCGATATGTCTCAGGGCCTGTTTATCGAAGGCAAGTCGTTTAAGCCGTTCAAAACGATTGGAACGGCTGGAACGTTTTCAACAACGCGCCGAACCTTCCGCTTTGTCGACACCAGCGCTTGTAAAACTAAGCCGGTCTCATATAGGCTTCGCAAAAAGCTGACTCGCAAAGAAAATTAACCACAAAGGGCACATAGAATGCTGGCCGCACCCGGTTCAAGTAGTTCAAACCGTTCAAATCGTTCAAGCGGTTACGGATATCCGGAATCGATCTGAACGATTGGAACGTTTGAAACATATGAAATCGGGAGCGGTGTCTTCGTGGTGAAAATCGGGTTCGCCTATCGGCAAAGCAGCGTAGGCTATTTGCTCTATGGAATTCGGCGTATTCGACCATCTCGACCGCAACGATTTACCGCTTCATGAATTTTACGAAGCGCGCCTCAAGCTTATCGAAGCCTATGAGGCCGCGGGCTTTTATGCCTATCACGTCGCCGAACACCACTCCACCCCCATCGGCATGGCGCCATCGCCGAGCGTGTTTCTCGCCGCGGTGGCGCAGCGCACGCGCCGGCTTCGCTTCGGCCCGATGGTCTATGCCTTGCCGCTTCACCATCCGCTTCGTTTAATCGAAGAGATATGCATGCTCGATCAATTGAGCGGCGGCCGGCTTGAAATCGGCTTCGGGCGCGGCTCCTCGCCGGTGGAGGTGTCGTTTTACGGCCAAGATCCGGCCAAGGCACAAGCGGTCTACGCGGAGTCGCGGGAGTTGATCTTGCAAGGGCTAACGCAAAAGAAACTCAACTTCGAGGGCAGCTTCTTTTCATTCAAAGATATTCCGATGGAGTTGGAACCCTTGCAGAAACCGCACCCGCCGATGTGGTACGGCGTGCACTCAGTCGAAGCCGCCGAACGGGCGGCCCATCAAGGCCTCAACATGGTCAGCCTCGATTCCGCCGCCGACACTAGGAAATACAATGACAAATTCCGCGCGGTCTGGCGGGCAACACGGGGCGATGCGCCGTTGCCAAAATTGGGATTGAGCCGTTTTATCGTCGTCGCCCATGATGGCCAACAAGCCCTGGCCGCGGCCCGGCGCGCCTATCCGGTTTGGCACCGCAGTTTTTATTTTTTGTTCTCTCTGCGCGGCGGCAAGCCCGCCCATCCGCGGCCCGCCGAGTTCGACAAAATGATGGAAATCCGCCAGGCCGTTGCCGGCGATCCTGAAACCGCCCGCGAATTCCTGCAATCGCAGCTCGCCGAGTCCGGCGCCAATTATCTAGTCGGGCAGTTCGCTTTCGGCGATCTTTCCCTCGCTGAATCGCTGCGCTCGGTGGACCTGTTCAGCAAACATGTCATGGCGAAATTAACCGCAACATCATAGCGCGGCCATCCCGCAACCGAAGAAGATAGTTAACGGCAAAACTCCGCGTGCCGCGGGTTCAAAGCGTTCAACCCGTTACAGATATCCGGAATCGATTTGAACGACTTGAACGATTGGAACGTTTGGAACATACGAAAGCGGGAGCTCTGACTTCATGGTGACAAATTATCTAGTCGACTGGAGTGCCCGAGTATAGTACAAAAACATAGAGAGAGGAGAATTGTATGGAAAACATCGGTTTTGTTGGAACCGGGGCGATGGGCAGCGCGCTGTTGTCCCGCCTGAAACTGGCCAATGTCAAAGCGCTGGCATTCGACATCGCGCCGTCCGGTCTGGCAGCGGCGCGCGCCGAAGGCGCCGAGATTGCCGCTTCTGCGAAGGCGGTGGCGCAAACATCGACCCTTATCGATGTCGTTGTGCGCACCGACCAGGAAGTTCTCGACTGCATGTTGGGCAGGGACGGCGTTCTCGAAGGCGCGGCGCCCGGGTCGCTGGTGCTGCTGCATAGCACAATCCGTCCGGCCACCACGAAGAAAGTGGCCGAAGCGGCCGCCGACAAGCGGGTCAACGTCATCGACGCCTGCATGACGGCGGTTCCCAGCATGGTGCGCCAGGGCGGCCTGACATTCCTCGTCGGCGGTCAAAAAGCTTTTTTTGACCGCGCCAAACCCCATCTGATGAACATGGCTAAGGACGCGATCTATATGGGGCCGCTGGGCTCTGGCAACGTGACCAAGCTGTTCAAAAATATGGTCACCGCTTCCGAAGCGCTCATCGTTTACGAAGCGTTGCAAATCGCCAAAGCGGGAGGCATCGACTGCAAGGCGGCCCTCGACGTGATGCAGAAAACCAGGTCGCCAAATATCTTGGAGCGTTGGGAAACGAGATTCGACCTTTCAGGCGGGGAGCTGAAATTCAACACCGGCACCAATCTTTACGACAAAGATCTGCCGCTGGCGGCGGATGTGGGCAAAAGCCTGGGCGCGGAAATTCCCGTGGTCGAAGCACTCGCCAAGTTGGGCATCAAATTGAACGGCGGAAAGGTGAGTATTTAGCAGGCTGTTGAAAATGAGAAAATTGCTTTAATGCATACGATCGCCTCGCGCCGGAGTCAGACTGTGTGAAAACTCTCTAGGAGCCCTTCGATCCTTCTGGGGCCTCAGGACAAGGCCCCTCGACAGCCTTTAGTCCCGAGCTTGTCGAGGGGTCAGGGCGAACGGCTAAATGCATGATTTGCAATACCTAACATCCGTCGTCGTGAGCCCAGTCGAACCATGAACGGAGTTTTCACACACTCCGGCGTAGTAGGCTCGGAGTACCGGAGTGATGGAGTTGCACATCCTTAAGTGTCCAACGCTCCAAGACTCCCGTACTCCGACACTCCACATGCGAATCAAGAGCTATCGCGGCCACCGGGTTGAACTGGAGTCGGAGGCGAAGCGCTGCGGCGAGTGGACGGCGCGAGTGATGATCGTATTCACGGAGAATGACAAGGAAAAGCGCATACCGATTTTCGGCCGGCGGAGAATGACGTTCGATACGCAGGCACAGGCGGATTCATACGGCCTTGAGCTTGCCAAGCTTTGGATCGATGGCAAACTTTGGGGCGCTAACGGCCACGGCTAATTTCAGGCGCAATCGGAGGGTTGGATGGAAATCGCGGACGCCCAGAAATTCTTGCAGGGAAATCATCGAGCCTGTATCGCGGTGCGGCAAAAAGACGGTTGGCCGCAGATGACCTTCGTATCGCCGGGCATCGACCCTCAGGGACGGGTAATCATCACCTCACGCGGCACAACCTACAAAATCAGGCATATCCGGCGCGATCCGAGAGTTTCCTTGCTGATTTTCGGCGAACAGTACAGCGGCTCGAAGTTCGTGCAGATTCACGGCACGGCAGAAATCATCGAACTGCCCGAAGCGATGGATACTTTGATCTTCTGGTACAAACAAGTGCGCGGCGAGCACAAGAACTGGGACGATTATCGCAAGCAGATGCACGACGAAAAGCGCGTCATCATCCGGGTTAATATTGAAAAGGTCGGCCCGCAGAGTATCAGGCGGATCTGATCTCGCAACTCGCTAAAACGATCTGCAACGGCTCCGGCTCTCAGATTTCTCTTCTCCGCAGCTGCTCCCGGAGCGTCGCCAGGCTAGGCGATATCGGCCTCAGCTCATCCTCGGGTATGCGAATCGCCTCGGGCTGTTTGAGTCCATGGCCGGTAATGTTGCACACGACGAGATCTTGTTGTTTGATCACCCCGGCGGCGCGCAGCTTCTTGGCGGCAGCCAGCGAAGTGGCGGCTGCGGGCTCGGCGAAAATTCCGGCCAGCGTCGCGGTCAGAGATTGGGCTTCGAGAATTTCCTCATCATTGAAAGCCGCCGCCATGCCATCTGACTCTCGCACCGCGCTGAGCGCGCGCCAACCGAGCGCCGCGGGATTGCCGACCTGGATGCTTTCCGCGATGGTCTCCGCCGCTATCACCGGCACGATCTCCGCAAAGCCTTTTTCGAACGCCGCCGCTATGGGCGCGGCCATCGCGCTCTGCGCGGCGACAAGTTTCGGCAGCCGATGAGTCCAGCCCAGGGAAAGGAGTTCCCTGAAGCCCTGCCACATGAAGTGAATACCGGCGCCGCCGGCGGTGGGATGAACCACCCAGTCCGGCGCCTGTCCGTCCAATTGATCAACCAATTCGTAGGCGTAGGATTTTTTACCGATCCGATAGGGATTGGATGACAGACAATCGTACCACCCAGACTGCTCAACCGCAGCCCGATAGAGCTGAGCGACTTCGTTATCGAAACTGCCCTGGACGACAATTACCGTGGCGCCGTGGGCGCGCGCCTGAATGATTTTCGACGACGCTGTGCCCGCCGGCACCATCACGATGCTTTTCATTCCCGCCGCGGCCGCGTATGCCGCCACCGAGGCGGCGGCATTGCCCGTAGAAATCACCGCGGCCGTGCTGAAACCCAACTCCTTCGCTACTGAGATGGCGACGCTGTTACTGCGGTCTTTGAGCGATCCGGTGGGCAGGACCGTGTCATTTTTCAAGTACAGTTTAGGTATACCCAACAGCTCGCCGAGACGGCGCGCATGAATCAATGGCGTGTCGCCTTCCCCCAGGGAAACGATCGACGAACGATGCATGACCGGAAAAAATTCGAACCAGCGCCATATCGATCGGTCCCGGGAATTGCGCATGGCGTCGAAATCGGCCCTTGTCAAATGCCCGATATCCACGTTTACTTCAAGGACGCAATGGCATCGCGCACAGCGAAAATCAGTCGTGGATGAAATTCTCTGGCCGCACTTGGGACAACATATTCCGGCAATGGCACCCACCGATCCCCTCAATTCACCGCCGGGTTGCGCCTCGCGCTTCCTGTCGAGCGCAACTACGCAATCCGGGTTCAACATTACTCTACTGTGTTACGCCAGCAGCACCTTATCCGGTTCTCTTTTCGATTTCATTGAGCGATTTCTCCAACTCCTTCTCCAGATCGCCGACGTCAAACCCAACGGCGCGAGCGCCATCGAGGGTTGCGATGCAGATCATCATCATGTCGAGGCACTCTCGGGGAGGGGGCTCGTCGGGGTGATCGTAGAGATAGTGATCGACGCGGCCTTTGAGCGTGAAGAAATCTTTGAGGCAAACCACCGGCGGAAGTCCCGCTACCGGCCCGGAGTTTTGCGTCGACGGCGTAAAGGCAACCCCACCGGGATCGACGAGAGCGATCTGCGAACCGTTCTCAAAGAGCAGCACCAGATACGCATCGTTGGTCTCCGGGTGGATCTTTTCCTCAAAGGCCGCGATCTCGCCCCAGGGCACTATTGTCATTTTGCCAGAGGCGACATCCAACAACGTGGACCCCTCATCGTCATAGAGCACCGCGTGAGGGTGTCGATTGGCCCAAAGCCGTACCGCGAGTTTAATCTGTTTTATATCCGCCGCCATTGATTCATTTTAACATGAATCGGCACCGCGCCAACGGCCGCGGCGGCATGAAACGCAGACTCTGTGGCCACCTCTGGGAGAGCAATTCGTCGCAGCCCGGGCTTGAAGAATTCATCCCGAAGTGCGTCTAATCGACAGCAACGCGACGCGGCCGGGAAAACCTGCTAAGGAGGCTTTATGAAAAGGCTGTTTTTGGTTCTCGTCATGTCGGTCGCATTCGGTGCAGCAGCCGGCGCCGCAGTGAATATCAACACGGCGACCAAGGAGGAATTGACTTCACTTAAAGGGATCGGCAGCGATAGAGCGCAGGATATCATCGACTACCGTACGAAAAATGGGCCGTTCAAGACCGTTGACGATCTGCAGAAAGTACCCGGCATCGGCCCTGGCTTCATGAAGCGAATCCGCTCGCAGATCAGTACCACCGGCAAGACGGTGATCGAAACGCCGGCGGGAAAAGCAACCAAGAGCAAGGCGAGCGCCGCAAGAACAGAACCGGCTAAAGGCGACGGCCTGAAATCGGACAAGGCCTCGAACCAAATCGCCGAGAAGTGGACAACCGGAACTAAACCACAAAAAAAGAAGTCCAACTAGTTTGTTTCGCGCGTCTTCCCATTTGCCGGCTGCCATACGTCTAGAGCGGGCTCAACTTCATCACCGCACCCCGTTCGTTCTCCCAGACTATCTCTTTGCTTCAGACCATGAATAATGCGCGCTGGGGCGCGCACTCATTTGACGCTCTCCCACATCAACTCGGCCGGATGCTTTGCTCTCCTTCCGGCGAGGTGTTCGATCTGCTGGCGGCAAGAAATACCCGGCGCTACGATCTCAACACCAGCGGCCGCGGCTTTGACTGCCGGGGCGAGACGGCGATTGCCGATTGTAATTGATAAATCGTAGTGCTCTTTCTCGAAGCCGAAGGAGCCGGCCATACCGCAGCAGCCGGAGTCAACTTCGCTTACGTCGAAGCCGGCGGCTATTAACATGCTGACGGTCGGGGCCGTACCGACGAGCGCCTTTTGATGGCAGTGGCCATGCAGCAAGACCTTTCGGTTTTGGCTCTTGTTTTCGAGTCTTATACGGCCGGCTCCCCGCTCGCGTTGAATGAACTCTTCGAAGAGAAAACTGTTCTCGGCAACTCTTTTGGCGGCGCTGGTGCGGAGAAACTCCGGGTATTCGTCGCGCAGCGTTAACAGACAAGAAGGTTCCAGGCCGATGATTGGCGTGCCCTTGTCCGCGTAGGGCGCAAGGCGGCCGACATTCCAAGCGGAGTTGTCCTTAGCCTGGCCCAACATGCCCTTTGAAATCATTGGCCGGCCGCAACATCTCTTGTCGACCAACAAGACGCGATAACCGGATTTTTGCAAAAAGCGGGTGGCGGCTATGGCGACGGTTGGGGTATTAAAATTGTTGAAGGTATCGTGAAACAACACGACCTCGCCCTTCGACCCGCCGCCTTCCGGGGGATGACTGCCGAACCATTCTTCAAACGTTTCGCCGGCGAACTCGGGTAATGGCCGGCGGCGGTCGATGCCGGTAACCACCTCCATCAGCCAGCGGTTCAGTGACGTATTCACTAGCCAGTTGGATAAAGGCGCGAAGTTTGAACCGAGCCGGTTAAGCCCCTCGATGGCGCCAAAGATCTTATTGCGCAGCGGCAGGCCGTTGGCGCGGTGATAGTGGTCTAAGAATTCGTACTTGAGCTTGGCCATATCGACATTGGACGGGCACTCGGCTTTGCACGCCTTGCATTCGAGACAAAGGTCCATGACCTCATATAATCGTTTGCCGGTGAAATCCTCTTTGGGCACTTTCCCCGAAAGCACCGAGCGTAGCGCGTTAGCGCGTCCCCGCGTCGAGTGCTCTTCGTCAAGCGTGCCCATATAGGAGGGACACATGGTGCCGTCGAGCTTCTTGCGGCACTCTCCCATGCCGCTGCACATCTCCACGGCGCGCACAAATCCCCCTTGGTTGCTGAAATCCAACGTCGTTTGCGGCTGCCAGGTATGGTACTGCGGGCTGATCTTGAGCGACTGGGTCATGGCCGGCGAGTCAACGACCTTCCCGGGATTCATTATATTTTTCGGATCGAAGGCGCACTTCACCTGGCGAAACGCATCATAAATCACCGGACCGAACAGCTTGGCGTTAAAGTGGCTGCGCGCCAGCCCGTCGCCATGCTCGCCTGACATGGCGCCGTTGAATTCGAGAACGAGATTGCAGATCTCGTCGGCGATGGACACCATCTTTGCCTTTTCGCCCTCTTCTTTGAGGTTGATCAGCGGGCGGATATGCATGCAGCCGACGGAGCAGTGACCGTAGTAGCCCGCGACGGTGTCGTGCCGTGAAACTATTTCACGAAAACGCCGGATAAACTCCGGCAGCTTGGCGGGCTCCACCGCCGTGTCTTCGACGAAGGCAATGGGCTTCTTGTCGCCTTTGGTGCCAAGGAGCAAACCGAGTCCGGCCTTGCGCAGACCCCAAATCGCTCTGACTTCCTCCGGTTTAAAGGCGAGGGTGGCGGCGTAGCCGATTTTCTCTCGCTTGCGTATTTCTTCGAGCCTGTAAACCTGCTCTTTGACCTCTTCTTCGGTTTCGCCCGCGTACTCCACCATCAAGAGAGAATCGGGATTGCCCTGCACGAAACCCAATCGCCTCGACTGCACGATGTTGCCGCGGGCAAGATTGAGCACCATCTTGTCGGTCGATTCCATGGCGTAGGGCGCGGTTTGCAAAATTACTTGCGAACACGCCAATGCCTCGATGTCGTCGTTGAAATGAATGACGTCCATGGCCGTCCATTTGGGTTTGAGCACCAGCCGCATTTTGGCCTCCACGACGGTGGCCAGGGTTCCCTCAGAGCCGACGAGAATGCGCGACAGATTGCAGGGCTGGGGCTTGATGAATTCATCGAGATTATATCCCGAGACTCGCCGCATGAGCTTCGGATAGCGCGCCAGAATCTCATTCTTATGCTCCTCAGCCAGGCGCGACACCTCGCGATACGCCCGGCCCTCGAAGGTGTCCGCCCGGCTTTTGCTCTCGACTACTTCCGGCGCGAGATCTTTCAGCACCGCCTCGCTCCCGTCCGAAAAAAGCACCGTCAACTCAATGACATGGTCAAGGGTTTTGCCGTAGGTCAGCGAGTGGGCGCCTGCGGAGTTGTTGCCAATCATGCCGCCGATGGTGGCGCGATTGGATGTCGAGGTGTCGGGGCCGAATTGCAGCCCCATGCCGCGCACATAGGCGTTCAGTTCGTCTTGCACCAGGCCGGGCTGGACCCTGCACCAGAGTTCCTGCTTGTTGACCTCGAGGACGTTCTGCATGTACTTGGAGAAGTCCAGTACGATCGAATGGCCCACCGTCTGCCCCGCCAGCGAAGTGCCGCCGCCCCGCGGCAAAACGGATACATTCAATTTATTGGCGATCTCGATGACCGCCTGCACGTCGCCCTTGTGGCGCGGCACGACGATGCCGATGGGTTCGATCTGATAGATCGACGCATCCGTGGAGTAAAGCAAGCGCGAATAACGGTCGAAGCGGACATCCCCTTCGATGCGTTTCTTAAGTTCCGCCTCTATTTCCAAAGAGTCACCGCTCGATGAATCGCTCATAATTTAGCTCCCGAGTCAGGGCATTCGATTTGCACTCAACTTTGAACATTGAACCGTTGAACCTTAATAATGAGTTCGTTATTTAGAGGCTATGTCACTAGTGTGCGACCGAGAGGCGAGCCCTTCCGATCGCGGTCAATGGTTCTCTGCCTTACCGGCCACCACCCCGTCCTCTCCATAGGTGGAAATGCCCGCCGACAGGGCCTGAAAACAACCTTTGCGCTCCTGTGCCCGCGCTCTCCAGGTCTCACCCCTCGGTCGCTGTTTGGTTACTCAATTGTGGACTCCTTAAATAACTGCTTACGATCGTAAACTTCGAACAACCTCCCCATAGGTAGCATCAAAA
>DATBLC010000327.1:0-4705 GCA_036555515.1 Binatia bacterium | reverse complement strand
TGCCCGCGCTCTCCAGGTCTCACCCCTCGGTCGCTGTTTGGTTACTTAATTGTGGACTCCTTAATAACTGAAATTTAGCCCAGCGGTTGAGCACTCGCGCCGTCCCCTAACACACGGCCGGGATAGACGCCAGTATGTTCGCCGTCTTCGACTAAAACCTTGCCGTTCACGACGGTCATCTTGACTCCGATAGCTCGCTGGATGAGGCGCTTCTCGCCACCGGGTAAGTCGTTGACCATCTCCGGCTCGCATTCGCGCACGGTATCGGGGTTAAAAAGCACGAGATCCGCTGCCATCCCTTTGCGGATGAGGCCACGGTCGTCCAGCCCGAAGAGCGAAGCGACCATGAAAGTGAGCTTGCGGATGCCTTCTTCCAAAGGCAACACCTTTTGCTCCCGAATCCAGTAACCGAGGAAGCGCGTGGCGTAGCCATAGCCGGCATGATAAATGAGGTGGGCGCCGGCGTCCGACTGGCCCACCAGTGTGATGGGACTCTTGAGAATTTCCGCGGTCGCCAACTCGTCTCGGGCGCCGGAGTTTTGGAATAGCGTGTCCAGATTTTCTTCAACGGCGATGTCGAGGAAAGCATCGATGACGTCCTTGTTTTGAGACCGGGCGATTTCCTGCAGGTGCTTTCCTTCGAATTGCTTATGCTTTGGCAGCGCCGCCTTGATCAAAAAGATCTGGTCCCAGCGCCTTGAGAAATTTACCGAACGCGTATCGTCCACCGCCTCGAAGCGGAGCTTCTGCCGCGTTTCTGGGTCACCGAACAGCTCCGCGCGGTTTTCCACGGGTAGGAACATGATCTTCTTCCAAGTCGGCAGCTCGTCAAAGGTCTGGGCATTCTTGAGGGTAAAGCGGCCATTGAAAAGCCGGGCGTTGCATAGCGGATATGAAGGAACACCGCTGGCAAGAGAGTCCTGGGCGAGGTCGAGAAGTCGCTTCCACAGATCCGGCGCGTTCAAGCGATGAGCGATACTCTGCCATATCACGGGCCGGCCGGATCTTTCGGCCAGACGACGAAACAGGTCGATGTCTTCCTCGGCTGGCCGCGCGATGCCTAAGGTGCCGCGCGAAATCTGTACCGAGCCGCGGTTGACCTCGCCCAACACGCCGGCTAGATCCAGGATTTCTTCATCCGTCGCCAGGCGGCTCGGGATCGGTCTGCCGTCCTCGCGCATGTGGCGGCGGTTTTGATTGGTAGAAAAACCGATGGCGCCGGCCGCTAGCCCTTCGCGAAGAATATGTTTCATTTGCTCGATTTCACCGGGCGTCGCGGCGCGCTCGGAGGATTCTTCGCCCATGACGAATTGGCGCAGCGCGCAGTGGCCCATCAGAGCCGCCACGTTGACGCCGAGTTTTTGTCCGAGCCGCGCGAGGTATTCGGGGAAGGTTGTCCACTCCCATTTCACGGCTTCGCGCAATACTTGGGACGGCATGGCTTCAACTCGAACGAAGGAGCCGATGACGTTGTCGCGGTCTTGGGGATGGCATGGCGCGAGAGAGAGACCGCAGTTTCCCGGAATCAAGGTCGTCACACCGTGAAAGCAAGAAGAAGTGGCGAGCGGATCCCATAAAAGTTGGGCGTCCATATGGGTGTGGAAATCGATGAAACCTGGAGCCACAGCCAGGCCCTCGGCATCGACGATGCGGTGCGAGCTGCCGGTCACGCGCCCGACCTCGGCAATCCGATCACCTATAACGGCAACGTCTCCAATTCTGGACGGAAGGCCACTACCGTCGTAGATCCTGCCACCCTTGATGATTAAGTCATATCCCATGATCCGCCTCCCTCGTTAACAGGTGTTCGGTCTGCTGCAGGCTCGGTATCGCTCATCAACGCGCGTCTCCGGACACAAGACCCTGAGCTCGACCTAGTTTATAACGAACCTGCTTCTTGGGTGTCAATGAAGAAAGCTTCGAACTTGTAATGGGTTGGCAATGACAATAATAATGGCGTGACTTTAGCCGTCGCCCGAAGTCTGCGCGACTACAACTGGTGAGTTCATCAGCGGGTAGCGAAGCGACGCAGCCGGCGTTTCGCGGGGCAAGCTCTGCCGAGCGTGGATCGACCTACTGACCGCTGACTCCTGACTTTGGAATGTCTTACTTAGGGGGAGAAAGCGTATATGCTTATATTATCCAACGAGGATATAGAAAAGATTTTGCCGGTCGGCGCTTGCCTTGACGTGCTGGAGGAAGCCTACCGCGATCTCGGCGACGGCATGGCGGCAACGGTGCCGCGCTATGACGTTTTCAGCCCGACTAAACCCGGCGAATATTACGAGTACAAAACCATGAGCGGGGTTTTCCCCGGACGGAAGGTCGCGGCGCTCAGGCTCAACTCCAGCGTGGTCAAGTGGTACGAAAAGGCCGGCGGCGTGCGCAAGGACAAATTACCCGTCGCCGGCGGCGATCGTTATGTCGGTTTGGTTATGCTTTTCAGTACGGAAACCGGTGAGCCACTGGCGATTTTTCCCGACGGCTACGTGCAAAAGCTCCGCGTCGCCGGTGCCAGCGCAATTGCCGCGCGTTTCCTGGCGCGAAAGAACGCTAAATCCATGGCGCTCCTGGGCGCCGGCTGGCAGGCGAGCGCGCACCTCGTAACGATGTCGATGGTGCGCGATTTGGAAATGGTGAAGGTGTACAGCCCGACACCGGAGTCGCGGCGCAAATTTGTCCAAGACTGGCGCGGCAAAGTGCGCGCCGAACTGTCCGAGTCATCGAGCGCGGCGGAGGCCATCGACGGCGCGGACATGGTCATCTGCACGACAAATTCTATTTCGGCGCTGTTCCCGGGTGAACTGCTCCAGTCCGGGATGCATGTATCTTGCGTCAAACCCTGTGAACTGGACGCGACGACTTACAAGCGTGCCGACCCTCTGATAATCCATTGGCGCGAGGCCAAGCCGTTTCAAATCACGGTCGGTATCAAAGACCCAAATTCTATTCCGGATATCGCCGAAGGATGGCCCCATCCGATCACCCGCGAAAACGCGGCAATCTGGGATCTGCCGACGATTTCGCAACTCGTCAACGGCCAGCACCCAGGCCGGACCAAGGACGATGCCATCACTTGTTTTTGCAACAACGTCGGGCTTGGTCTTCAGTTCGCCGCTGTCGGCAGCGAAGTGCTGGCTCGAGCACGGGAGGCCAGGGTTGGGCGGGAAATACCGACGGATTGGTTCTTGGAAGACGTGCATCCGTAGGGGAAGTTCAAGGTTCAAAGTTCAAGGCAACGCGCCTTGTGGCGGCGGGTTCAACGTTCAAGGTTCAAGGTCCAGGAATAACCGTTTAGTAGTTCAATAAAGGACCGCACTACGTTGAACATTGAACCTGACGGTGCGCTGAATCGACGGCTCAGGACGAGCGGAAAGGAAAATAGCGTTTGTGGTGGGCAGCAGTGAACCATGAACGGTGGATGCGATTCATTACTAGATGCAAAGCGCGTTCAGCTCAATTGTCGACAAGTCAGACCTGAAGTGAAAGGGGAGAATCGAATATGAAAAATTCAACGCCAGCAATCTCCACGATGGTCTTTACTGTTTTAGCTCTCACGATACCTGGAGCGCTGGTTTCGTGGTCTTGGGCGGCCTCGGCCGCTACGGCCAAAGTGCCGCCAATACTCTCTTTTGCCACCGCGGCCGAAGGCACTACCAGCTACATCGTCGGCGGTGCGTTCGCAAATGTTCTGAAAAAGCAATTGAACGTCAAAGTCGCCATCGAACCGAGCGGTGCCGCCACACGTTGGATACCGTTAATGGCCAGGGAAGAAGTCGATTTCGGCATTCATTGTTCTTATCCCGATATGCAGGACGCCTTTTATGGGATTTCCAGCTATCAAAAGATGGGGCCCCAGCCGGTCGTGAGCTTCGCCGACGGGCATATCGTTCCCTGGGGATTGTTCGGACCTGATCCGAAAATCAAAACTGTTTACGATCTGAAGGGGAAAAAGCTTTACGGTAGAATCACTGGCCAAACCCTATATGAGCGAGGAATTCCGGCGCTTTTGTCAGCCGCGGGACTGACCGGCCAGGTTGAAATTCTCACTTTTCCCAACGTCAACGAAGCCGCTCGCGGCCTGGCGGAGGGACGAGCAGACGCCCTCGTGTACCTCCCGATGGTCGCGCCGGTGCTTGAACTTAACCGGACCACTCCGCTGTACGCCGTAGCGGTGCCAAAGGAAGTCGTCGACAAAGTGAGCAAAGTGGAGCCGTCGCTTACATTTGGAATCTGGAAAAAGGGGCAATCATTTGCCGCACAGGACACTCCGAGTTTGTTCCAGGGCTGCGGCATGGCGGTGCGCGAATCGTTAGCGCCCGACGTTGTTGGAACGATCATGAGAGTCATCTACGGCGGATATGATGAATATAAGGGGACCTATAACCTTTTACCGGAGTGGTCGCCCGAGAATGGCACGCGACTTCACGTAACGCCGTTTCATCCTGGCGCCATTGCCTATTTCAAGGAGAAAAAATTATGGTCGGGAGCTCATGAGAAGCGCAATCAGCAGCTGCTCGCTAAGCGCAAGAAATAAGTACAAGGATGAAAGACGCAAAAGAACTACTCGATCGCACCGGTGAAGCGATGGCGGCGGGAAGAAGTCGCCGCTTGACCGGATGGCTCGATAAATCAATTTCGAGTCTCGCGTTTCTCCTTGGTCTCTATATTTTTCTTTACGTCGGCGACGTTTTTACCTATCTGA
>DATBLC010000326.1:0-3390 GCA_036555515.1 Binatia bacterium | reverse complement strand
GCGTGCGAACCGTACCCATTCTTGCCAAGGGCGGGCAGTACATTTTTTGCCAAAATCTCGAAGACGTTGCCGAATTCGTCGGCCTGCAAGGTTCCGGGCACACGCCGCTCCCACCGGAAATTTTATTAACCAAGTGGGTGAATGTGCTGCGCGCGGCGCAACGCTATCTCATGCAGATCCCTAACGAACGGCTGGCGGACCGAGTGATTGACAACCGCGACCGTTCTATCCGGCTCATGGGTCACCATATTTTTCGCATCGCCGAGGCGTTTCTGGAGACGGCCATCGATGGCGTTGAATACTGGGTGCAGAACGCTAACGTTCCGCCGGCGGCGGGCACCTGCTCGGTCGCAGCCGAAATCGTCGCCTACGGCGATGAAGTGATCGCACGCCTCGAGGCGTGGTGGGATCAGCTCGGAGACAAGTCCTGCCAGAAAAAGGTCAAGACGTTTTATGGCACACCACCGATGCACCAACTCCTTGAGCGCTCCGCCTGGCACTCGGCCCAACACACGCGCCAATTGAGCGCCGTGCTCGAACGCTTCGACATCGAGCCGCGCGGCCGATTGAGTGCCGAGGATCTCGCCGGTTTGCCGTTGCCCGAGGGACTGTGGGATTAGGCGGCGTTCGAGGCGATGACAGGCGGTAGACAAACGTGATCTAGGCCGATGCGGCTTTCCTGATACTTTCCAACCGGAAACCTTCCTGTTGCCAGAATGATTCCAAACGATGGTGCGAATCCGACGAGTTAATTCTCAACGGGAATTGACGAAAGTTTTCGCGATACGTCTTCTTGTATTTGTCCGAGAACAGGGTGTGCCGGCGGAGATCGAGCTCGATGCCGATGACGCGTGGGCAATTCATTTTCTGGCCACTAGCGCAGGAAGGTCGGTCGGAACCGCGCGCGTGGTGATGCACCGTCGCACTGCGAAAATCGGCCGCATGGCTGTTCTGAAGAGTTACCGGCACAAGGGGGTGGGCACAAAATTGTTAAAACGAGCTCTTGCAAGGGCGAAGAGGCTGCGCGCCCGAAAAATCTATCTTCACGCTCAAACGGCGGTGATTGGATTCTATCAAAAGATGAACTTTCGCCCGGTCGGTCCAGTGTTCGACGAAGCCGGGATACCGCATCGGCGGATGATTTTAGAAAACAAAATTAACCGCAGGCAGAAACCTAGCGCGGCAAAACCGTCACCCAAGGAGATGAAGAAGATTTACCGAAAGAAAGGCACGGTCTCAAGATAAAAATCAAAGTTAATGCTTGAATCGGACAAACGTCGCGCGCCTTGTTATTTTCGACTGAAGAGAGAAATCTTTCTCGCCTCATATTCGCAGGGGCGACTTCGTTGCTAGAAAATTTGCGCAGGCCGCGAGGTTTAATCCTACAAAGTTCGCAGACGGAGGAAACCCTCGATCGGAGGTGAGACCGCTAGGACGGTTTAGACACCAACACCATTGGGCCGCTAGGAGCGGAGGTCGTGCCATGCGGCTCTAGCGTGACGGCAAAGATCTCAATCGGCAGTTCGTTCCTGACAGCGTGGATGTGCAAGCCGCCTTGGCCTTTTGGATTTGTCTGCACCGTACCGACGTAACGTGGTGCTGAGTGCTGCGGGATCGTCCAGACGGCATACATCCTACCTTCCGGTGCCGAAGGTAGATCACTCACGAAAATATGCCCCTCGCCCGACGGGTTCCACAAGAAACGTCCTTTCGCCGCCGGCGTCGGTCCTGTCCCATAAAGCGTATAGTCGCGTGTCGCCGGATCGCGCAAGAGCTCTACGACCGAGCTATAAACCCTATGACGCCGTTCGTAGCGATAGTGGTAATAGGTTCCGGTTAGTAGCATGCCGATAACGCCTGCGGCGATGGTTCCGATGATCTGCCGCCGGCGGGGAAACCATTTCGCTTGTGCGCTCTCGTCGCCGATCTGCTGGAGGATTCGGTGCTTCACGGCGCGTGGCGGCATCGTCGGCTGCAGCGAGCGGTGCAAAAGATTCAACGTCTTGCGGGTCTCGCGCAGATAAGGTTCGCAAATCGGACAGTGAGAGTCGAGATGGGCTTGGTAATCTTTTAGCTCCGCGCCATCGAGAGCACCAAGGGCGTAGATCTCGCCGCGCTCAAACCATTGTTCATGTTCCGTGGCCATTATGCAGCCTGGGTTCCAAGCATGCCTCTTAGACGCTGAATACCTGAGCGCATTCTGGTTTTGACCGTTCCCAGAGGTTCCGCCAGTCGTGCGGCGATTTCGGTCTGGCTCAAGCCGTCAAAGTAAGCCAACTCGAGCACACGCCGCTGCGTCTCCGGTAAGTTGGCCAGGGCGCTGTTCATTGCCAATTTTGTTTCCGATTCGCCAGCAGACGTTTCCACGTTGTCCGGCGATTCCGCCGCGGCCGGATCGTCGGTCAAAACAAAGCTCCTTTCTCTTCTACGTATGGCACGGAGCCTATCGATTGCCCGGCTGCGCGCGATGTTGATCAACCAGGCCTCTGGGCTGCCGCGTTCGGCGCTATAGGCTGTTGCCTGGCGCCACACTTGCAAAAAGACTTCCTGGAGCAGATCTTCGGCATCGAATTGCACTCTCAGCATGCGGAGCGCGAGGGAATACACGATCGGGGAGTAGCGGTCGTAGAACTGGCTGAACGCGTCGCGGTTTTGCGCGCCGATTCTTTGAATCAAAGAAATAGAATTGCTCACTGATTCGACAGCCATCACCGATCTTCCGAGTAAATCAGCGTACGTGCAATCATTTGGAGTTAGGTCGCAAGCATTTCGTTTTGCAGCGGCGCGATGACCAGCATCAGCGAACCCTCGTCGGTGCGCGTGTCAAGATGAATGCTGCCGGCATCGGCGCGGTGATAGTCGCCCGGACGCAGCCGGCGCCCGCCGCAGTAGCAACTTCCTTCCAAGACCAGAACTTCTTCCGTTCCCAGGTGGCGGTGATCGGCGTAGGCTGAACCGGGCGCCATGCGCACAAGCGCCGTGACCCGCCGCCGTTCGGTGTCCAGGTTCAAGATTTTGGCGACAATTCCAGGCTCGACGTCGATCCATTTGCCTTCGTTGGCATGAATGTAAACCAAACCCGGCTTTTCGGAGTCGATGCGCTTCAAGAGCCTTGCCTTGACCGAGTCTGCCGGGGTGATCGGCTCAAGCGAGACGGATAGGCCTGCCAACGCTTCCTGAGTCTCGCGAATACGCGCATGGCACTGCAAGCAACCAGCGGAAAGGTGCTCCTCGAATCGGCCAAGTTCGTTGCCGTCCAATGCGCCTGCTGCGTAAATATCCGCCAATTCTAACCAATTTTCGTGATCCATAAGCCACCCTGTTCGATTGAGCCGGGCCACTATAACCAGGTTCGATCGAAGGCCGCAAACGCGCCTGTGATACCTACGT
>DATBLC010000325.1:0-7940 GCA_036555515.1 Binatia bacterium | reverse complement strand
CACCACCCCGTCCTCTCCATAGGTGGAAATGCCCGCCGGCAGGGCCTGAAAACAACCTTTGCGCTCCTGTGCCCGCGCTCTCCAGGTCTCACCCCTCGGTCGCTGTTTGGTTACTTAATTGTGGACTCCTTAATAAATCTGCGCCGACAATTCCCACACTCATCGGTTCCTGTCAATTGAAAAATCTCGACGGCGCCGGGCATCCTCGACTTCCGTCGCGCGCTGGCGAATGGATGGGGTTGAACTTTTGCGCTGAAAGGACTACTAGCGGGTTGTCGGCGAAAGATGAATCCGACGGACAAACCAAGCGATAGAATTTTCGATAGCTAAAAAGTATCGGAGGCGAGTATATGAAGACAGAAAACTACGACGTCGTCGTGGTCGGATTCGGCAATGCCGCCCAGGCGGCCGCGGTGGCGGCTCATGTCGCCGGCGCAAAGGTATTGGTGTTGGAAAAGGCGCCGGAAAAGAAAAAGGGCGGCAATACCTGGTTCAGCCACGGCGCGCAGTTTCGCCATGTGCACAATGGCATTCCCGACGAGAAACCCCTGCTCCCCCACGTCCCGGAGACTGAATGGGCGAAAATCGATTTACCGGCCTACACGAAAGACGATTTTTATTCGGATATCATGCGCGTCACGCGCGGGCGCTCCGTTCCGGAGCTGGCCGAGTTATTGGTGAACGAATCCTATCCAACGGTAAAATGGATGCGCGAAATGGGCATCCAGTGGGAGATTCTCTATAACCTGGCGAAACCCGAAGGCGGGCGCTTCCGCTGGCACCACGGCAGCAGCTTTATCAATTCCAAAGACGGCGGCGGCGGTTTGGTGGAGATGTGGCATGGCATCGTCAAGAGCAGGGGGATTGCAGTGCGTTTTGAAACTGCTGCCGCGCGCATCCTTACCGATGACCGAGGACGCGTGACCGCGTTGGGCGTCGAGACACCCGAGGGAAAGAGCACGATTGACTGCAAGGCATTGGTATTGGCCAGCGGCGGTTTTTCCGCCAATCCCGCCATGCGCGCGCAGTTCTTGGGCGCCGGCTGGGACTTGGCGAAAGTGCGCGGCACGAAATATAACACCGGTGACGGCATCCAGATGGCCCTGGACATCGGCGCCCAGGCATTCGGCCATTGGAGCGGCGGCCATGCGACACCCATAGACGCCGACGCCGGAGACTATGAAGGCGGATTTCTCGATCCTGCCAACCGCCGCAACCGCACTCATCGATATGCCTGGACTCTGGGTATCATGGTGAACACCGAAGGGCGCCGTTTCATCGACGAGGGTGAAGATTTCCATGCCTACACCTACGCGAAGACGGGCGCGGAGATTCTTAAACAGCCGGGCGGCATCGCTTATCAAATTTTCGACAAGAAATTGGAAGAAGCCGTGAGCCGCTATTTGTATGAAGGCGCGGCGGCGGTGAAGGCGAACTCGATCGGCGAACTGGCCGAGATGCTGGAAATCAATCCGGCGGCTTTGGAAAAGACGGTAGATGAATTCAACGGCGCGGTCCAAGAAGATCGCCCATTTAACGAAGTGATCCGCGACGGCAGAGCCACTAAAGGCATCTATCCGCCAAAAAGCAATTGGGCGCAAAAACTGGACAAGCCGCCGTTCACTGCGTACGCCGCGACCTGCGGGCTGACGTTCACTTATGGCGGTCTGAAGATCGACACGGATTGCCGCGTGCTCAACAAAGCCGACCGCCCGATTGCCGGGCTCTACGCGGCCGGTGAGCTGACCGCGGGCTTTTTCTATTACAACTATCCGAGTGGCTCGGGTCTGTTGCGCGGCGCGGTTACCGGTAAGATTGCCGGCACGAACTCCGCGCTCCGCTAAACCGGAGCGCGGATTGTTCCAACCGTTCCAGACGTCTTTAACGGTTGGAACTACTGGAACTTTTGGAACGACTGGAACTGTAATTTATGGACATCGTCGTTTGCTGCAAATCGGTGCCGGGGCTGGTGACGGATCTTAAAATCGCCGCCGATGGAAAATCGCTCCAGTACCAGAGCCAACTGCTGGCGATCAACGAGTGCGATGAGTACGCCTTGGAAGAAGCTCTGGTGCTGAAGAAAGCCCATGGCGGGCAGATCACGGCGATTTCCATGGGCAGTATCAAGTCACAGGATGTCTTATACTATGCCCTTGCGAAAGGCGCGGACAAGGCGATGCGCGTGGACGGCGACAACCATGATCCGCGGGTTGCCAGCATGGCTCTCGCGGCGGCATTGAAGAAACTGAAATTCGATCTCATTTTGACTGGCACCCAGGCGCGCGACACCCTCGGCGGCCAGGTGGGCATCGCGGCGGCGAGCCAACTCGGATTGCCGTTCGCTTATGCCGTGGTGGGCGTTGAAATTATGGATGATAAAACCATCACAGCGCGCAAAGAACTAGGCGGTGGCCGCTATGCCGAGGTCGAATTGCAATTGCCGGCGCTGCTCTGCATTCAAACCGGAATCCAGCCGCTGACTTTCGTGCCTCCGGCGCGCCGCATTCGCGCCCGCCAACAACCGATCAGTTCGTTTTCCTTGTCCGAGCTTGGCTTGCAGGCCGATCAACTAACAGCCAAAGGCTATCGTATCGTCAGTGTTCAGCCGCCCGAACGAACGCATCAAGTGGAACTGCTTCAGGGAAGCGCGCTGGATATCGCCGACGCCCTGCTCAATAAAATTCAGGAGAGCCGCTAATGCCGGGCGATGTTCTGGTTTTGGTCGAACAGGTCGACGGCAAAGTCGATTCCATCACTTTACAACTGCTCGCCGCCGGCCGCCATTTGGCGGACCACCTCAAAGTGAATTTAGTTGCCCTCGCATCCGGCCATCGACTGGATGGCGTCGGCGCGGCCCTGCAAAGTCACGGCATGGACAAAATCGTCCTCGTTGAAAGTCCTGCATTGGCCTCGGCGGCCGGCGAGGTGCAGGCGCGCGTCATCGCCGAGGTTGCGCGGCCCATGGAGCCACGCTTCGTGCTAGTCGGCTACAGCCTCACCGGCATGGAACTGACGCCGGCCATAGCGACCATTCTGGAAATAAATGCACTGACCAATTGCGTCAACGTCGAAATTCGCGACGGCGCGGTCATCGTCACGCGGCCGGTTTTCGACAGCACCATGCACGCGCAGGTTGCGTTGGACGGCAACGACAGCGCCGTCATCGCGCTGCAGAAAGGTTCATTCAAAGCCATCGAATCCTCGACCAAACAAGCCACCATCGAGTCGGTCTCCGTCGACGTCGCCGCGATTCCTGCGCGCAGCAAGGTGTTGGCAATTTCCGACGAGCCCGCCGGCGACGTGGACATTACCAAGGCGGAAATCGTCGTTTCCGTGGGTCGTGGGATCGGCACAGAGGAAAAGATCTCAATTATTGCCGAGCTGGCCGAAGCCTTGGGTGGAGTACTGGCTTGCTCGCGCCCGGTGGTCGACGTCGGCTGGCTGCCGCGCGAAAGGCAAGTGGGCGCCTCGGGAAGAACGGTCACGCCGAAGGTTTACCTCGCCTGCGGCATCTCCGGCGCCATTCAACACCTGACAGGCATGCGCGACTCGCACCGCATCATCGCCATTAACAAAGATCCCAACGCGCCGATCTTCGGCGTCGCTCACATCGGCGTCGTCGGCGATTTGTTCGAAATCGTTCCCGCCCTAACCAGGGCCGCGAAGGAAGCGAGAGCCGGCAGGGATTAGGCAGGCACGCGCCACGCCAAATAGCTCATGTTGTGCACTGTCCGCTCGACATGTTACACACCATGATCGATGACAAAAGTTCTTCGTCTGGGCATGGGTCCGCAGTTTTTTATCGTCGCGCTGGCCGGCGGTATAATCGCCTATCTCACGATCGTTCCGTTGGCGACGCTGATCTACGGCAGCTTGAAAAGCGGCCCGCCGGGAGTCCCCGGAAACCTGACCGTCGAAAACTACCTTTCTCTGTTTCAGAACTGGCGTTTGCCCGGAGCCCTGCTCAATTCGCTGATCTTTAGCTTGGGCTCGAGTTTTCTCGCCTTCGCCGGCGGTCTTTATCTCGCCTGGATGACGGAGCGCACCAACGTGCCCTACCGCCGCGCGATCTATACTTGCGTGTTGGTTCCGATGATCGTTCCGGGCATTCTCACCACGGTGGGCTGGATCATTCTATTCGGACGGCGCACGGGAATCGTCAACATCGTCGCCATGCAGTATCTCGGCTTCAGCGAGCCCATCGAGATCAACAACATGCCGGGAATGATCTGGGTCCAGGGAACGGACCAGATTCCGCTCGTGTTCTTGCTGCTCGCGGCGGCGCTCCGCTCGATGGATCCATCGCTCGAAGAAGCGGCAATGGTGGCTGGCTCGGGCATCGTCCGCACCACGCTGCGAATCACATTGCGGGTGCTGCTGCCGGCCATTTTAGCGGTGTGGATGATCACCTTCGTGCGGGCGATTGAAAATTTCGAGGTCCCGGCGTTAATCGGCATGCCCGCCGGCATCCTCGTTTTCGCGACGGAAGTATACCTGGCTACGAAAAACGTGCCGACGGATTTCGGAATGGCGAGCACCTTCGCCGTCGTGTATCTCGCGATTACGACGGTGGGCGTGATCTTCTATCTCAAGTGGACAACGGCTTCCGAACAGTACGCGACGATCACGGGCAAAGGATTTCGTCCCACCGCGTTCGACCTCGGTAAATGGCGCACCGCGTTCGCTTGCCTGACTTTACTGCTTTGCCTGGTGTTGTTCATTCTGCCCGTGTTAGTGGTCATCTGGTCGTCGTTTCTGCCATTTTACATGGCGCCGTCTCAGGCTGCCGTTGCCAGCCTCACTCTGGAGAATTACAAGGCTCTTTGGAATCACTCGTTGGTGCACCGGGGATTGTGGAACAGCTTTGTGCTGGGTATTTCGAGCTCCACGCTAACGATGCTCCTCACCGCCGTCAGCGCCTGGATCGTCGTGCGCACGAACTGGCGCGGCAAAGGCGCTCTCGACTTTCTCGCCTTCAGTCCCATCGCCATGCCTGGACTCGTCCTGGGCATCGCCATCCTATGGCTTTATTTGGTGCTGCCCGTGCCCGTTTACGGCACGCTGTGGATTCTCTTGATCGCCTACGTCACCAAGTACTTGCCCTACGGCATGCGAGCCTGCTCTTCATCCATGCTGCAAATCAAGAAGGAACTCGAGGAAGCTTCCGCAGCCAGCGGCGCGGCCTGGTCGCACACCTTCAAACGCGTGATCCTTCCCTTGCTCGCGCCGGGCTTCGTCGCCGGATGGATTTACGTGATCACTCATTCCTTTCGCGAGTTGTCCACCTCGATTATGCTCTACCGCAGCGGCACCGAAGTCATCGCCATCGTGCTGTTTGAAATGTGGGACGGCGGCCAATATCCACAGCTTTGCGCCCTCGGCATGGTGCTCGTCGCCATTCTCGTCGTGATCAGCCTGATCGCCCGCGCCGTCGGCGCTCACTATTCGATCCAACAAGTATGACGCCCCTTCGGAGCGTCGGTTCAAGGTTCAAAGGTTCAACGGCTTCGCCTGTTCAAAGTTCGACGCCCCCACGTCTCGACCTTGAACCTGAAACCTTAGAACCGCGTCAAAGACCCAGGTTGAACGTTGAACCTTGAACCGGCTGCGCTAGCGCAGCTGCTTGCGCACGATAATGTCTTCTATCAGCTTGTAACCCTTGTCTTTCACCTCCGCCATCTTGTCATGGCCGATGAGCGTTGTTCGTATCTTTTTGCTCTCGACGACGTCGATAATCTCCTGCCATCCCGCCTTGGCGCCTTTGCGCGCTGAAATCGTGCCGCCGCCCCGCGCTAGCGCGGCGACGCCGTCTTCACTGAGCATGAAGTCGATATAGAGCGCTGCGGCATGCGGGTTCTTAGCAGTCTTGGCGATGCCCGTGTGACTTCCCAATGAGCCCGGCGTCGGATTAGGAAAGACCATCGCGATGGGACATTTCTTTTCATACTTCATCTGTAAAACCCGCGGCGGATAAACCTCGACGGCGATCTTGGTCTCGCCGCTGCACAGCAGCTGCACTTGCAGCGTATGGCCGCGCCGCGCCACGGCGCCGTTGCGCATCAGCGCCTTCATGTACTGCGCGGTCTTTTCTTCGCCCCATTCCATCAGCCAGGCGAATACCGCCTGTTCGGGCTCGTTATCGATGGAGATATCATTTTTCCACTTCGGGCTGAGCAGATCCTGGTAGCCCTTGGGCGCTTCGGCGGCCTTCACCAAATTGGTGTTGTAAGCGATCACCACGAGTGTGTAGTCGACCGTGTACCAGCGCCCGTCTTTGTCCCAGAACTGGTTCGGATAATATTTTTTTTCCGGCGAGTCATAGCGCGCGTGCATGCCGGTTTTGAGCAGCTCGCCGATGTTATCGAAATCGACCCCGACGACATCCGCCGGCAGTTTACCGACGCGGTATTCCAGCATGATCCGGTCCAACCCCTTCGCCCCCTGGAGACGGGAAGCGTCCACCTTTACGAACGGGTATTTTTTCTGAAACGCGTTGGAGTATTCCTCAATTGTCTCGAGCCCCTGGTTCGAATAAACGGACAGTTTGCCTTCCTTTTTCGCGCCTTCTTCGAGCTGCCGCTGGCGTTCCCTCGCGGGCAACTTGCTAATTCCTGCGAGCACCTCTTCGACGCTGGCTCCTCGAGCGGAAGAAATCAGTGCGAGGCCGAGCCAGCCCGCGGTTATAGTGGCGACGATCATTCTGGAGATTCTCATGACTACCTCCTGACATTATCATGTACTTAAATAATCCGGCTGTTGATAGCGACCAATGACGGTCGCAGCCGATACTAAAGTATGCTGCGCAAACTATGCATAAGATTTGTAGCGAAGTATACGGTACTATGGATGAATTATTAAGGAGTCCACAATTAAGTAACCAAACAGCGACCGAGGGGTGAGACCTGGAGAGCGCGGGCACAGGAGCGCAAAGTTGTTTTCAGGCCCTGCCGGCGGGCATTTCCACCTATGGAGAGGACGGGGTGGTGGCCGGCAAGGCAGAGAACCATTGACCGCGATCGGAAGGGCTCGCCTCTCGGTCGCACACTAGCGACATAGTCTCTAAATAACAAACTCATTAGTAAGAAGATTTGATTAGACGGCATTTCATTTTGGGTCAGCGCTCTTTAAGAACATTCCACGGCCTGGGCAGAAACCGCGGCACCTGACGGCAATATTCGCCATAAGCCGCGCCGAAGTGCGCACGCAGCTCGCGTTCTTCCAACAGCGCGATCACGTAGATTCCCGGAAACCACAGCGCGGTGACGAGATAGGAAGCCAGGTAGTTGGCGATGAGGGCATAGCCGACAAGGGCGATAAGGAATTGCACGTAGCGCGGGTGGCGCATGCGTCCATAGATACCTTGAGTGACTAGTTGGCGCGGATATTGGTCTGGGGCGATCTCGGGCAGTCCGAGCAGCGTTTTGATCGTCAGCTGTTTTTGCAACGCATAGCGCATGATGCCCGAAAACACCAGGCATAACAGACCCAAACCGATGAGCGTAGGGCTCGTGCCAAAGTCGCTCGCCAGCAGGTAGTGGCGAACCGAAAACAATCCCACCATGCCGGCGACAATGATCGAGAGAGTCACGCCATAAGTGAGACCGATTCCCTTACCGCGCCAAAAATTGACGAACGGATGGATGATAAGCCAATAGAGAAACAGCGGCGGCAGCGTAATGACCACAATGAGCGCAAGAAAATATCTAAACGAGTCCATAAGCTCCGGGCCGGATTTGTCAGCTGCGAGGCTTCCTTCTGTTTATGGCTGTCTCCTCTTTGTCGTTTTGCCTCACGCCGATTGAGTTATTAAGGAGTCCACAATTGAGTAACCAAACAGCGACCGAGGGGTGAGACCTGGAGAGCGCGGGCACAGGAGCGCAAAGGTTGTTTTCAGGCCCTGCCGGCGGGCATTTCCACCTATGGAGAGGACGGGGTGGTGG
>DATBLC010000324.1:0-5832 GCA_036555515.1 Binatia bacterium | reverse complement strand
TGTCGCTAGTGTGCGACCGAGAGGCGAGCCCTTCCGATCGCGGTCAATGGTTCTCTGCCTTGCCGGCCACCACCCCGTCCTCTCCATAGGTGGAAATGCCCGCCGGCAGGGCCTGAAAACAACCTTTGCGCTCCTGTGCCCCCGCTCTCCAGGTCTCACCCCTCGGTCGCTGTTTGGTTACTCAATTGTGGACTCCTTAATAATTGCGAGTTCATTGCCAGTGCGCGTCCGCTGGGCGATGGCGCGCCGGACTCGCGCAAGCTCATCCGCTTCGCAGTGCCAAGCGCCGCCGATGCGCCCGGTTGCGAGCGCCGCGTCTTTGCATTGTAAAACCGATTCCACTAACACTGGTTGATAAATCGATACTGGCGGTGGCTCAACATTGCGAAGCATCGGTTCCTATAGAACTCTTCGTTCGCTACGGCATCGAAATTTCCGTTTACTGATGCAAGGCGCGCTGGTTTCCAGCTCCGGCGATTTCATGCAGAACATCGCGCAAAGCTGGCTGGTGTGGCATCTTTCCCAATCGCCGGTAGCCATCGGCGTCATCGCGGTCTTCGACACTTTGCCGCGCCTGTTGATTGGCGCCGTGGGCGGTGCCATCGCCGATCGCTTCGATCGCCGGCGCGTCTTGATGATCACGCAGACCCTGGCGATGATACAGGCGTTTACTTACTGGTTCCTGGTAGAGTTTGGGGGTATTGCGCTATGGCACGTGGCGATATTGGCGTTTTTTCTGGGCGTAGTAAACACAATCAACCAGACGGCGCGCCAGTCGCTGGTCAACAGTCTGGTGCCCAAGGAGGAACTGCTCAACGCCATCGGCCTGCAATCATCGGTGTTCAACTTCTCAAAAATCACGGGGCCGTCGGTGGGCGGCTTGATCATCGCGTACGTCGGAATCGCCGGCTGCTTCCTGGTCAACGCTCTGAGTTTCCTCTACCTGATCTTCAATCTCTATCAGATGGAACTGCCGCCGTGGAAGCCGCGGCGCGGCAGGCAAAGCTTGTTAGGCGACATCAAGGAAGGATTTATCTATCTTCGGGCCAACCGGCGGATTCTTTATATCGTCGGCGTTTCCTACGTCATGGCGCTGTTCGGCGCTCCATATAACCGTTTCGTACCGATGTTCGCGACCAACATTTTGCACGTCGGCGCAACCGGCTTCGGCATGCTCATGTCGGCGCCGGGAATCGGCGCAACCGTGGCATCCCTCTCCCTGGCTACCGTGAGGAAACTGCGCGTCGGCACCCGCGACATTTGCTTTTGCGTGCTGGGCTTCGCTTTGTTTATTACCCTGTTTGCTTTTTCCCATTCCTTCGTTTTGTCCCTGGTATTCCTTGCCATGGTCGGCTTTTGCCAGGTCGGCGAACGCGCGTTGACCAACACCGCGATTCAAATGGGCACACCGCAGAATCTGCTCGGGCGCGTATTGAGTTTGTTCTTCATGGACCGCGGCTTGTGGTCGTTGGGCGGGTTGATCATCGGCAGCTCGGCATCCGCCATCGGCATCGATTGGACTTTCGCCGTTTGCGGCGTCGTGTGCGCCGTCGCCGCCGGCTCGTTGCTGATCGTGAGCCGCAGGCAGCGCTCCGAAGCGTTACAAAATGAAGCCGCGCGCGCCCTTCACCCGGAATCCGGCGAGCGGCCCTAGCCGCGATGCGAACAGGAATAGGGTCACTCCATTAGCAGGCAGGTCAAAGTTTGACTTTAGACTTGGTAAGATTTGGCGTGATCTTGCCAGGCTTTCTCATCTTGTGCTCTCCCGATCTCGCCGATTCACTTAAGAGTTCCTAAAAACTCCCTCGGCTTACGTCTGCTGCGTCATGAACTCCATATCCTTATATATATATAGATAGTGTGTGAATGCCGGCTGCCGCGACCAGTTTTGGTTGATGCTGGTTTTTTCATTTCGACGTTTCGGGAATTCTCGAAACGTGGAAACGTCAGCGTAAGGGTTCGCAATGGCGATTCACGAGCACGTACCACGGAAATAGCGCGGGGGTGTGGAGTTGAGTAAATAGCTATCTTCGCGTAAAAATCGCGACCGACATTATCAGATAACAACTATTCAACTCGACACTTGACCCCTGGGTCTGCCAAATATCCTTCAAGTCGGCGTAACTTCGTACTCCTGTGTCCGCGCTCTTGGAGGCTTAGCCCTCGGCCCTCCACTCTGTCCTTGGTTTCGTCGGTACACGGGTGACGGCTAGCTTCCCACACCCATCGATCGGTTAGCGAAAAAATCAATCAGCTAGTATAACGGATATACTCTGAATCGATGCTCGGCTAACCCGTCTAAGGTGAAACTCAGGAGGGCTGATATCATGGGTGACAACATCATTCGGCTGGATTCCCGCCGCGATATGGAAGCGATCGCTTGGGCCAAGGAACTGCGGGAGACCGAGACCTGGTTTCACAGCCCGCGATTTCGGCACATTACGCGGCTTCATACTGCCTCTGAAGTGGTCTCTCTGCGCGGCGATGCTCGCGAGGATCACACCATAGCAAGGCAAGCCGCCGGCAAATTGTTCGATTATTTGCAACGCCTGTTCAAGGAAGGAAAGCAAGAGATCACCTATGGCCCGTTCTCACCGACCGGAGCGGTAAGGGCGGTCATGGAAGGCATCAAGGTTCTTTATCTCGGCGGTTGGGCCACATCGGCGCGGGGCTCGGAGTCCGAGGACCCCGGCGCCGATCTGGCGAATTATGCTTTGGACCGCGTTCCCAAGGAAGGTGGCGCGTGGGTGCGCGCGTTGTTGCACCAGGACGAAGTTCAACGCTCCCGGCGCATGCGCATGACATCGGTACAACGAAAAAGGATTCGTCCCATTGAGTTCAGCCCGCCGCTGATCATTCCGGACGGCGATACGGGGCACGGCGGCGAGCATCATATTCGAAACCTGGTAAAAAAATTCGTCGAAAATAAAATCGGCGCGATCCACATTGAGGATCAACGCTCGGGCTGCAAGGTTTGCGGGCACCAGGGCCAGAAGGTCCTGGTTTCGACGTCTGAAATGATTTCGCGGCTCAATGCAGCGCGCCTCCAATATGACATCATGAACGTACCGGGAGTCATTGTCGCGCGCACCGACTCCGACGATGCTACCGCCATCGATAGTATAGACGATGATCGAGACCACCCCTTCGTCTACGGCGCCACCGATCCCGACATCGTTCCTTTTAAGAATGTCAGTCTGGCGGTTATCCGGAGTTTCTACCAAAAGGGCTTCAAAGAGATTAACGGACATCTGCTTTACAGGATTTCGGACAAAGCCTACACAGACGCGGAAAAATGGCTCAAGAAAGAACGTCTCGATGAGCGGATTTCCGAAGGCGTGCAGCGCATCGAGAAAGAGTCTGCGGCGTTGAAGAAGCTGCGCTATCAAGCCCGCCGGACGCGTAAAGGACAACGGGACGTTCGCGAGCAGTTGGCGGCGCTTGAGATTACGGTCAAGAAAGTCACCGAAGAGACGGTGGACGGGACGCTGGCCGACATCCGCCAGGCGTGGGCCGAGAAGGCCAGGCTCATGACTTTTGCCGACGCCGTTGCGCAAGCGATCAGCGCAGGGCAACACAATGGCAAGCTAACGATGTCCGTCGAGCGTTGGAAGAAATTTGCCACTAGTGTCTCCCATGCCGAAGCTCGCGAGCGGGCCAAGGCCATGGGCGTCGATGTCTTCTGGAATTGGGACTTGCCGAGAATGCCGGAAGGTTTTTACGTGATTACGGGCGGGCGCGATATGGCAATCGCGAGAGGCTTGGCGACCGCGCCGTTCGCCGATCTGATCTGGCGCGAGACGGCTAAACCCGACCTTTCGGACGACAAAGCTTGGGCCGACGCGATTCACGCAGTGTTCCCGGAGAAGATGTTGGCCTATAACTTGTCGCCTTCCTGGAACTGGGACGTCTGGGGCTTTACCGACGACCAGATTCGCGGTTTTGCCAACGAGTTGGGAAAGATGGGCTACGTGTTCAACTTCATCACCTATGGCGGGCACCAGACCGAAGCTTTGATGAACGGGCGCTTGGCCCGAGCGTTGAAGGAGGAAGGCGTGCTCGGCTTTGTCCGATTAATTCAGCGAGCCCTGCGGTTGGCCCATGATCCGGCTCAATTCCCGCAAACGTTTGTCGGTGGGGATTGGGCGGATCGCTTCCGGCGCGCCGCCCGTGGCCCTTCGCTAACGACCTCCTCTATGGGCGGAAAGTCTACGGAAACCCAACACCGTAAGGCGGTGGAGGTTCCCACCAGCGTGCTCGAGAAATGGCTGCGTATGTGGGCGGAGCACTGGAATAAACAGGGTGTTTATAATGAGGGAGACCTGAGCGTCGAGCTCAAAGAACGCTGGGCGGGCTCCGAGGATATGATGCTCAATTTGTTCGACGAGGCCCATGATAAAATCGCCGAGATTATTTTCCGAGTTGATAAGGATCGGGCAGGTCGGAAGTTTCTCGCCGTCAAGGATCAGAACACGGTAAAAAAATATCGTGCCCGGCGTTTGATGACCTTGATGCACTTTTTCCTATTACACCGATTCAAGACAGACCTGGTGCACTACGTCAGCCCTACAGATGACAACCGGCTGTCGGTTCGCCGAATGATTCAGAATGGGGTTTTCCGAGAATCGCGGACAGACGATCCGAATGTTATCGCCATGGAGGTGGACACAGCGCGCGGCCAGAAAATCTTCGCCAATGACGAGTCGATCAAGCGATTCATCGCCCGTCAGTTCAAGCCGTTGGACCGATTTACCGAATCCCGCCGCGCCGGAACCCACGACGCTTAGTGCAGGGCAAGGTATCGAACGAATAGAGTTTGGCGCGTCTGGAACGTCGTACGCCAATTCCGATAGTCGACGAAATCTTGAAACGTAACCGGGATTTCGATTGGACGGGTGTCTACGTTGGTCAACCTGCTGCTGCGAACAGCGCCTTCGATCTCACATGGGCGCTTTCGGTCAACTGATTACCACCAGCGAGAAGGTGCGTAGGCTGCGAAACAAGGTGAAGCCGTCCCGTTCCGGGTGTACTCGGGCGCCGGCGGGGAAAACAGCAGCTCGGCGATGAGCGGGTACTGGGCAGCGGGGATTTTGTGGAACGGATTATCGAGGAGGCCGAGGCGCGAATACAACGGAAATACTCGGAGAGGCAACGCGGCAGGAAGGTTGAGCGTTTGGTTGCCGAAGAATGCAAAAAGCGCAAAGTTTCCCTGACCGAATTGAGGAGCAGGAGCCGCCGGTTGCCATTCTGGCCGTACGGGCGACGGTTTCGCGCAATTAATCAAAGACTATGGGATCTCGATTACGGAGATCGCGCGGCAGGTATACACATCCGGCATTACAAAGTGCCTGGCCCGCAATTATTCCAGCTAGTGTAGTGTCTCACGCTGTTTGTGGTTTATCCAAGACGGCCTTAGCGCGACGATACTTAGCGATGATGTCTTCGTCTTTGGCGGTCCAAACAAAGGGTTTGGCATTTTGGTTGTGACGCTGAATATAAGCTTGGATCGCAGCTCACTGCTGTCCCAACGTTGAAGTTGAGACCTGGAAATTATTAAAACACTTAGTTTTTTGTTGAAAATAGAATTTATCGATTTGAAATCAAAACCGCTCCAAAGCCACACTTGCGCATCCCTGCGCAAGGAGATGGCTAATGAATTCAGGAAAGACGGTGTTCTCTCAACTGATGGATTTTCTGCCCTCATACGAGTTTCGCCTCTGTGTGGAGCGCTACCACGGCAACTACAAAGTGAAAAGCTTTTCATGCTGGGATCAGTTTCTATCGATGGCCTTTGCTCAGCTCACCTATCGCGAAAGTCTCAGAGACATCGAG
>DATBLC010000323.1:0-2284 GCA_036555515.1 Binatia bacterium | reverse complement strand
CTTGAAGAAGAGTGCCCCGAGCCAAAGCACGGTGAAGTGCGGCTGAGAACATTGGCTGCGGGTGTTTCCCTGCCCGACCTATTGATGCGCGAGGGCGTTCATCCCGAGACACCCCGCCTGCCCTTCACGCCCGGGTGGGATTTGATCGGCGTGGTAGAAAAGCTCGGCGGGGCTAGTTCTGAATTCGAACTTGGCCAGATAGTTGCCGCGCTGCCGATCAGCGGCGCCTACGCGGAGTTCGTCTGCCTGCCGCAACGTGAACTGGTTCCGGTGCCATCCGGGTTGGACGCCGCCGAGGCTGTCAGCCTCGTGCTGAACTACGTCACGGCGTACCAGATGCTGCATCGTTCGGCCAGGGTCAAACGGAGCCAGCGCGTGCTGATCCACGGCGCCGCCGGCGGCGTCGGCTCGGCACTTTTGCAGCTCGGGCGGCTCGCCGGGCTGGAAATGTACGGTACCTGTTCATCGCAAGGGGCGTCCGCCGTTTCCGATCTAGGCGGTATCCCAATTGACTACCGACAGCTCGACTTCGTGAAAGAAATTCACCGCCTGACCGGTGAGGGCGTAGGTGTTGTCTTTGACGGCATCGGTGGCACGCATATCTGGCGTTCGCGCAAGGCTCTCCGTTCCGGCGGCACCGTAGTGGCGTATGGTCTTACTTCCTCGCTACGCGGGGGCCGATTGGCTTCGGGTCGTTCAGGTCGTCGTCATCGCTTTCGTAAAATCGCGATCTTCGGCTTGTACATCGCCGGTGGCTGGCTTTTTCCTGCCAGGAAACGGGTGGTGCCCTACAGCATCCAATGGCTCAAACGCCTGCGGCCGGCACTGTTTCGACAGGATTTAACCGCACTGTTCGAACTCCTTCAACAGCAAAAAATCAAGCCGCTGATCGCGAAGCGATTCCCTCTTGCCGAGGCACGACGCGCGCACGAGCTGCTCGGAAAGGGAGGAGTGACGGGCAAGATCGTGCTGGTGCGTAACGACGTCGCTTGAATCAGGAACGGCGTAAAAACCGCATCGGCGGACGACGCTTCATTTCGCTGCAATAAACCTCTTCAATTGCACTGAATTCTCCATCATCCAATTTCCCAGGAATTTAAACTGCGACATCGTTCATTGAATTCCTCGCTGTTTGAGCGTCTTTGCCTTGGCGAAGGACAGCCAGACTTGCGGTCCTTAGGCCACGGAGCCACGCTCGCAAACTCGAAAATCCTCCGGTTGACGCCTGCTAATCACCTGAAGTAAAAGTCAGCTCAGCCGCTGGGGAAGCCTGCTCCAGAGCGTACCGGTCCTGTCATTTTCCCGCTTTCTCCCGCGACCAATTGCTCCGGTCTCTCGGTTGTATGGCAACCAAAAAACCCTCCAAGAACAAGTCACTAAAACTGCGCGCTCGTTCAGTGAAGACGCCCGCTAAAGAAGTGCAAACCATCGCGGAGCTACGCCAACAACTCGCCGAGGCAGCCAAAGAGCTTGAGGATTGTAAGCGCCAACATCTTGCGGACGTTCATGAGTTGCTGCAGCGCGAGACCGCAACGCGTGAAATTTTGGCACTGATTGCCAGAGCTCCCATTGACCTCCCGTCGATACTTGATGCTATTGCAGAGAAAGCCGCGAGTTTGTGTGACGCCAAAGATGCTTTGATTTTTCGTGTGGATGGTGACCTTCACCACCGTGTGGCGATATACGGGTCGATTCCAGCTCCAGGCGTCGGATTGGCGGGACCCAATACTCGTGGTACGCCCGTCGGTCGAAGCATCGTTGATCGGCGAACCATTCACATCCGGGACGTCGTGACAGACCTCGAAACCGAGTTCCCCGAATATAAAGCCCTCCAACTCGCGACCGGTACTCGAAGTATGCTTTCCACGCCGTTGCTACGAGACGGTGTACCGCTAGGCGTCATTCACATTCGCCGGACCGAAGTCCAACCATTCAGCGAGGAGCAAATTAAACTCCTCGAAAGCTTCGCCGACCAGGCCGTCATCGCGCTTGAGAACGCGCGATTATTCAACGAGCTCAAGGAGTCGTTGGAACAGCAGACTGCTACAAGTGAAATCCTAGGAGTTATCGCCAGTTCACCGACAGATATACAACCCGTGTTGGATGCTGTCGCTAAGAATGCCGCCCAACTCTGCGAGGCAAGTGACGCACAGATTCGCCTCGTCGAGGGTGACGGCCATCGACGCGTGGCATCGTTCGGAGCCGTACCAGCGCCCGAGTTCGTACGCACGACTTTAGGGCACCCTGCCGGCCGAGCAATCCTTAACCGAAAAACGGTACATGT
>DATBLC010000322.1:0-11674 GCA_036555515.1 Binatia bacterium | reverse complement strand
GATTAATTGCCTTGGTCAACTGTGAAAGTCATGAGCAGCTCTGCGGTTTATGAGGGCAACCGGTTTGAAACGCCAGCGCCCTTTTTGAAGATGCCAGTAATAACAGAAACGGGTGCAATGACAACCGACACTTGATTTAGGGGAGCAACACGAATGCCGAAAGTGTGTCAAAGAACGATAACGATTTCTTTAGCTTTTTCGGTATTCTTTTCGGCATTGTTCGCAAAACTGCGAGAAATAAAACCAGTTTTTGCATCTCTGCACATTCGTGCCCGCTGAGAATCAACGATCGGGGTTATCCCGTCGCGCATCGATTTAGGGAATGAACTCCTGACGGTGCATTGACGCCATTCGAGCTCTGGGCCGGAAATACTATGGGTTCAGACTTCTACGTCCTAACTATCTTGCCTTTCGTTGATCAATGCTCCGTTTATGGCCCGCCGACCACGTTTTTTCGCCCCCGAATGCGACGGGTCGGAGGTCAAGTCTAGAGTTGACGAGTTTTCATCGCACTGCTAGCAATCCCGGGGACAGTATTAAGAAGCCCTTGTTCCACCGCTGTCCTTTGACTTTGCTTCGCGGCGCTCATTTGATAACGGAGCCCGTTCCAAACGTTTCATTCGTTCCAATTGTTCCAATCGTTCAACAAATATTGAAACTCGTTCAAGCTGTTCCACAGATAGGCATGAGGTCGCGAGGCGACGGGCAACAGTAAGAACCGGAACGTTCAAATCATTCCAGTCGTTCCATGCGTGACGGCGGTTCAACGTTCAAGGTTCAAAGTTCAATAGTTTAAGCCGCGGTCCGTTCCCATGGTTCGAATCGGTCGCGAGGTGAACGGCAAAATTCTTTACCTCCGACGATGACCGTTAGAACGATTGGATCAGTTCTTTATCTAAAGTATCTGGAAAGCGTTTGTTTCCCGAGAAAACAGGCCCTGCCGCAGCCATTGAGAACGTCGAAGTGAAGATCAGGGCTCTAGGGTATTTTCCTATACCCTGATTTATGATTAAGGTTCTGTCACGAGAACCGGATTTCCGAATTTATTTCAAGGAGAAAATCCCATGGCAGAGCTGAAACAAGACGCCATGCATCCGTTAAAGCACGAGCAATGCTATCTTTGTATCATGACGCTAGTCGAGAACCCCCCGGCAAGCGCCCCATCCCGTGCCGACCTCCGCCGCCCGCACAAGGAGTACATGGCCAAACTTGAAAACGAGGGACGCCTCTTTGGCGCGGGCTTGCTCAAGAACGATAAGGAGAATGAAACCGCTGAGCTTGGCTACGGCATGTTCATCTTGCGCGCTGAAACCAGGGCGGAAGCCGAATCGATTGCCTTTCAAGAGCCCAATACCAAAGCAGGTCTGCGAACGATGAAGGTGGTACCGTGGCTCCGCGGGGAAGGAGATATCAACATTTCGATCAGCTTTACCAACGGCGCCGTGAAGATCGATCGGCGCAGTTATCTACTCGACAACGGCTGATTCAAAATAGGCATTAGGCAATAGGGAAGTAGGCGGTAGAAAGCCTAACGCGGTTCAAACGTTCAACCGTTCAATGAAATTGAGTCGATTTGGTTCAAGCCGTTCAACCGCTTTCCTTGGACTTGCTTCGCGGCGCTCAGGACAAGGCGCTCTGATCACTACGTCAAAGCCGGAGAACGTTCAAACGTTCAGATCAACAGGCTTCTGATTTACTCCGATACCGACTTGCGCTAAGTTTCAGACGCAGACCGAAAACGTAAGTCGTAGGCACTGGTTTTTCGCGGTGCATGCGGGAGGTGAAAATTATGGCTTTACGAATCAACGATACGGAATTGCATGCGATCGACGCGCACTCGCACTTGGGACGCCGAAAGACTCCGCTGGGGCACGGCGTGGCGAGCTTTCTGGGCGAAGATCTCGTGCGTAATCTTGATGAAGCGGGCTTGGACCGCGCCGTGGCGTTTCCGTTGGGCGCGCCTTACACCGACTATTCCGAAGCCAACCAGGTCATGGCCGAAGAGATGGCCAAATATCCGAAGCGCATCATCGGCTTTTGCCGCATCAATCCTAACTTTGGCCCGCAAGCGACGGCGACATCGCTCGAGCACTGTCTCGGCAAGCTCAAACTCAAAGGAATCAAACTGCACCCGGAGATCGAGTTTTTCGACCCGAATGAAGCGGAGTTGATGGAGCCGATTTACGACGCCGCCCGCCGCTATCGGGTGCCGATTATTTTTCATACCGGCATGTCGAGCAAAGCTTCCCCGGGGGTCATTGCGGAGCTGGCCGCCCGGCACACGGACGTTCCGGTCATCCTGGGGCACATGGGAGTGTCGGAGTATGTGAAGCTTGCCGTTGCTGTCGCCCGCCAGCACGATAATATATATCTCGAAACGTCTGTCGTCGGTTGGATGCCGCTCCTTCTGGAAGCCTTTCGCGGCGTAGGATCCAGCAAAATCTTATTCGGCTCCGATCATCCTTACAATCCGCTCCCGATGGAAGTTGAGAAGATTGCAAAGCACGTGGCCAAAGCGGCGAAGCTCAAATACGACGACCTCAAAAAGGTTTTCGCCGACAATTTTCTCGCTATCTTGTCAGGATATTTAACTGGTTGAACCAGAACTGCTCCGGAGGAATCATGAGATCATTCATCATCCGATCACGGTCGGAAGGTGACTTAGGGCTTTCGTTTGTGTATTGTCTATTGTCTCCATTGTCAGGCGGGGATGGCGCGAAAACTCAGAGTAGAAAACGCCGGCGCACGTTTTACCATGTGATCTGCCGTGGCAATCGCGGCAGTCGATATTCCGAAGTGACGCGGATCGGAAGGTACCAAATGGCGCGAAAGTCGAGAGTGGAATTTGCGGGAATCTTTGCCGCTCGCTGGGGAAATAAAGGGGCCGCGAGTTCTCTCAAATTTCGGCCAACGCTCCGCTTGATCGACTTGAAACCAATGCAAAAAAGGGAAAACAAACTGCGGAGCTATTGTTTGTTTCTGCTATTGCTTTTAACTTTTAGTCAGACTGCCAGGGCGGCGACACTGTTTCCGAACCGATCGAGAGGTTGGAACAAAATACCGACCGTCGTTGTCTTAGGACGGGAGGGAGATTCGAGAAATCAGTTAGTCAACGACGCGGTCGATTTCTGGAATCAACAGCTCGCCGAGATCGGTAGCGGTTTCAGGTTAGGGCCGGTTACCTTTGTCAGCGAGATCATAGCAACTGAGGAACTCGAAGCGTTGAGCAAGGATGTTCTAGTCGATCGGGGACACTAGAACGGCCACCAGGATTGATGCAGATCGACGGAGACCTGATTATCGCGCTATCGGATGGCGGTTTTGTTTCGTTCGCCACGACGTTTCTCAAGAGCGGTAAACGTCTGATCGGCATCCGCAGCTTTCAGGATGCGCCGTTACGGTTTACCAACGTCGGTCGCAACGTTATCGCTCATGAGTTGGGGCATGCGATCGGGCTAGGGCACAACGACGACCCGGCCAACTTGATGTGCGGCAGGCCCGCGTACTGTCGACCAGGTGACTTTCGTTCCTCAGTGGAGCGCTATTTCCCATTGATGGAAGAAGAGAAGCAGTTTCTGCTAAGGCTTTATCCGCGAACATGGAAGTAGGTCGGGTTTTCCAGTTTAGTGTCAAGAACATAAAAGGGGTCGCCCTGAGGTAGCTCGGGTTGACGAACACCTAGAAACGGGTCAAAACCCCTGGAGGAGGTGTTTGATGACGAAGCGCAAGAGATTTACCGCGGAGTTCAAGCGAACCGTAATCTGAGGCGGAAATCTTTGCCCTGGTTCACTGAGAAAAACAGCTAAATAAAATAGAAATGGAAAACCTTCTCAACCATCCGCTTACTTTGCTGGTCGCTGGTGCATTTCTCACCGGTATTGTGATTCCCCTTATTACCCGGAATTGGCAGCTGCGGCAGAAGGCGCTCGAGATCCAGACAGCGCTCGTGTCCGATATTGGGCAAGCTGTCGTGGAATTCCTGATGTCCGTTCAGTTCGTGCACATGAAAAGGAGTCGTGGCAACCTCTCGCAGGACGAGCAATCCCTGTTTGATCAGTCCTACAAGGACTGGGAGGTGAAATCGGCGGTGATCGGGACTAAGTTGCAAGCGTATTATCATCGAAACGCCGAGATCCCTAAGACCTGGACAACCTTCTCTACGTCCTTGACGAATTTCTATGCGCTTGAAGGAACTTGCGAGTCACACCTCGATGTTAACATGTCGGCACTTGCTCACCAGATTTCCGGCACACTGCCCTGCCAAATTGCGATGACGGAAGCGTCGAGGGAGGAGAGGTGGGGAAGACTGCGCGAAGCGATTCTCCAATGTAAATCGGAAATCATCCGAGCCGTACTGCTGAACAAACCTTCACTGTCGTAAAGACGAGGCGGGCCGGGCTAGTTGGACGGGCGGAATAGACATCGACATGCGATAATATACCGTTCGGCCAGTTGACAAAGCGAGCGGTCCATTGTTACAGGTCGGAATGAAGTCTCCACGCGACGAGGTGTGCTGTGATCCAGGGATATCGCGTTTACGATGCCGACGCTCATGTGAAGTTTAGTCCCGCCATGTGGGAGACGTTGCCGCAGGAATACACGGCAAAAAGGCCTCGGCCACTGCGCGTCAGCGACGAAACTGGGATTAAGTGGACCGACGGCTGGCTGATCGACGGCCGCATGGAACCCCATCCCTTTGGGCCAGGCACGCAGGGAGCCGACAAGCCGCGTGATGTTCTGGTGGAATTCGGTGCGTCGGCCAGCAAAGGCCCAAGCTTCGACCTCTCCAGGCCGGAGTTGCGCATTCGCGACATGGACCAGTTGGGAATAGACCATCAGATGCTTTTTCCAACCACGCTTTATGCCAAGATGGGATTTGATCCGGGATTTGAAGCCGCCATGTACCGCGCTTACAACCGCTATATCGGCGCGCAATCCAGATACAACCCCAAGCGGCTTAAATGGTCCGGCCTTCTGCCGTTGCGCAATCCGCCGCAAGCGATGGCTGCACTGGATGAAATGCAGGAACTCGGCGCCACCGGCGCCGTAGTTTACGGAACTGTGGGTGACAAACTCCTCAGTCATCCGGATTTCGATTTCATTTGGGGTGAGTTGACGCGGCGCAAACTCCCGCTTTGTGTTCACATGGGCATGAGTTACCCGCCTTTTGAGTCGCTTTGCGGCAGTCGGTTAGAGGCGCACTCCATCGGTATGTCGCTGCCCGGGCTTCTAGCGTTTGTCGGGATTGTCGGCCATGGCATCATCGATCGTTACCCTGAACTTAGAGTGGCCTTCCTGGAGTTCGGCGCGGAATGGGTGTTTTACATGGTCGGCCGGATCGAACACTATTTACCAACCTATCGCCAAGATCCGGTTATGAAGGACCTGCCGCGGGGCAGCATCGAAGATTGCTTGCACTCGGGTCGGATCTTTTTTGCGCCGGAGGCGGAGGACCGCTGGCTCATCCACGAAATGGAGCTGGTGGGGGAGGAGCAGGTTCTTTATGGCTCCGACTTCCCGCATGGCGAGGAACGCGAGGAAGCCGCGATGCGATTTATTGAAAGGGAGGAATTAACAGCGGAACAGAAAGAAAAAGTTTTTTACCGCAATGCCGTGAAGTTATTTGGGGAGCCGTAGCCTCATCGGGTATTGCCACCGGGAGATTTGGTCTTATGGAGAGACTGGTTATAACGCCTTGGCTGTTTTTCCTTAACGCTCTGCTATCGCTTCTTCTGCTTTCGTCCGGCGCTTCGGTTGAAGCTCAAGAGAACAAGCCAGAAGATGTCACTGTCGCTTACTCCAATCCAGGAATTTCGACACTGCCGGTGAACATTGCCCAAGAAAATGGGTTTTTTAGCGCCGAAAAACTCAACGTCAATCTGGTGCTGATGCAGACTTTCGTCGCAGGGCGAGCGGTCATCGGCGGCAACGTAGATTATAATAGCCTGGCTGGCAACATGATCACGCTGGCGGCAGGGGGCGCACCGGTCAAGGTCGTCTTCGTTTTGGTCGAAAGACCGTTGTTTGTCTTCATCAGCCGTCCTGAGGTGAAATCGGCAAAGGATTTAAAAAGTAAAAAGGTGGCGGTCAGCACACGCGGCAGCATCGATGATTATTTTGTTCGCGGGGTAGTTGCCGCGAACGGTTTGAATCCGGACAAAGATATTACGTCGCTTAGCATGGGCGGTACCTCAAATCGTCTCAACGCGTTGCGCACAGGGGCGGTGGACGCGACAGGAATATCGGTTCCTTATAATTTGACCCTCGAGCGCGCGGGCTATAATCGTATCGCGGTTGCTGCCGATTCTATGCACGCGGTAACTAATGGTTTGGGTGTTTCCGATCACAAGTTAAAAACCCAGCCGGAGCAGATCAAACGCATGATTCGGGCTATGCTGAACGCCGTCGCCTATATCCGATTGCATCGAGCGGAAGCCGTCCAGCGGGCGAAGGCGTTCTACAAATTCGACGCGCCAACTGCGGAATCGGCTTTCGACATGCTTCTGCAAAGCCTGCCTGTGGGGGGTATTCCCTCTGACAAAGCGTTCGAGACAGTCATTAACTTGAGCCGGGAGCAACTCGGTCTGCGCGGTGACGTACCGCTATCCAAAGTTGCCAACCTCACCCTGCTTAGAGAAGTCGTAAGCGAGTTAAACCGCTAGGTGCGAGGGGTCGGCTGACCCAGATCCCACTATCCTGCAGTTCTTTGAGGCAGTGGGTACGAACGCAGGTCCCGCATTTGGACAGTCCCCCTCTGGTGAAATGATCGCTATCTCGATAGTGGTTCACTCCTTGCTCGTTGGGTTCTTTCAAGGTTTCTTGCTTGCTTATTTGTGGCTGCCCGGTGCGTTCGCCCGAGCGATGCGTAATCTCGAGAGGCACAATTCTAGCCTGCCGCGGCGGAAGGGTCGGAGGAAAGTCTTTGACTAGGAAGCGTCGCACCAGGCGTTCCAACTGCCTGAGGCCGGTTAGACGGCTTTGCTCTTGAGGTTCCAAGCGCCTTCAATTAACGCTTCCTAATTCTCGAACGCGGAGGTATCTAAAAGACGCGCTCCATGAATTATCCGCAGAACGTAAACTGTTTTTCCCCTAAGGCGAAACACGCTTCGGTAGCTGCCATAAAGCAGATGCCGGTATCGTGTCCCCAGACTTTCATTCTCGGGTATGAGAGGACATCTTTCAGGGAAGCGCTCCAGCGTTGCAATTTGGGATTCCAGGCGGCGGATAAATCGGCTGGCTTCTTCGGGGCTGTCTTGTGCGATAAAACTCCAAATCTCCTCGATATCGCGCTCGGCCGTGCGGGTGATTCTAACGCGGAATTTTACGGGCACGTTTGAACTCTTTCAGAAAAGTTCGCATCGATCGAGTGTGCCCGCTTGCGACGTCTTGTTCCGCCCGAGCGAGAAGTCGCGCCATATTAGCAGCCTTCAGATGTTTTTCGTACGTTGTCGTGTCCATTAGGACCGCGTTGGCTTTCCCGTTGAGGGTTAGCACGACCGGCCTTTTGGTGCGATGGACCTGGTTGAGAATTTCCTTGGTTTTTCGCTTGAGATCCGTAACCGAACGGATGTCTTCGGAAAGATTGAGCGACATTCAGTCCTCCCTGTCTCGTTGACACCAAATATAGCACCCTATTGAGTGTTCAACAACGGCGCGATATTTCCGCGCGCAAAGAACTCTCAGATCCCCCTTTAGCTTTCGACGGGATATTTAGAGCACATAAAAGCGATCGGGAGTGGGCCACAACCGGTCGGGGTCTTGCAATGACACATGGGGGTCGGATAAAGAAGGCGATGTTATGGCGCGGCCCCTACGGTTGGAATTTTCCGGCGTAGTTTATCATCTCACAAGCCGGGGCAACGCCAGGACGAATCGTAGCGGCGGATAACACGCGATCCTTTACGGATCTTACAGCTAAGCTTCATGGAGGGCTGAAAGAGGTTCTGAAAGATCCGTAGCTCCTGGTAAAGCTGATTGATGGCGCTTAGAGCCTGTGGCGTATCGTACGTTGCAGCCCAGCAGTTTGCGCACATGGGTCCAATTTTTCTGCTCTACGTGCGCGTTGTCATCCTTTTTGTAGGCCGTGTGAAGGGCGCTTGCTACCGTCGGAACAACCGCCCCTTCCATGTCATCTATACAACGAGCACGTCGAAGATCGCTGGCTTGCCGCTCCGGTTGGCTTCGAGGCCGCGCTTCAGCGCGTCCTGGAGTTTTTCCGGATCCGTTACCTGCTCGCCGTAGCCACCAACGGATTCGGCGACCTTCACGAAGTCCGGCGCGTTGATGTGCGTGCCGTGGTAAACGTCGGTCTCCGCCGCGATCCCGTCCGGATACATCTTGAGGTGCATGCCCTGCATTGCGGCGTATTTCTTGTTGTTAAAGATTACCGCCATGATCGGCAGGTTGTAATCGCGCGCCGCGCCGAGGCTGCCGAGCACCGGGTTGTACAGGAACGCGCCGTCGCCGATCAGCGTCACGATCTGCCGTTCTGGCTTCGCCAGCTTGATCCCCAGCGAAAGACCCAGCCCCTGTCCGAGACCGCCTTGGCGGGTGAACAAGCTTTGCGGTTGGTTCCATAGGAGATGTTGACGCAGAGTGGCGGTGTGAGTGGTGACCTCGTCGATATAGATCGTATCCTTGGGCAGCACGGCGCTCAGCGACGCGCACAGCCACACCGGATCGATCGGTGTCTTCTTGCGCGCCGCCGCCTGTGCCGCATTCCTTTTCTCGACCATGGCATCGTGCGCAGCGGCGAGCTCGTTGCGTCTTGCCTCCACTGCAGCCTTATTGATGGTGGCAGCATCGGCCAGATCGCGCAGCGTCTGGGCCGCATTGCCTTCCAGGTACATGTCGGCCTGATGGCTCTGGTAGACCATGGCCGAGTTGTGCGGCGCCTCGTCCAACATGGCGATCACCGCCTTGGGCGGGCGGTTGCTCGGCGGATACCAGGGTACGCGCGCCCGGACGACGATCGCAAGGTCCATGTCGTTCCAGAACGGTTTAATGTCGGTTCCCTGATAAAGCGGATGATCCTTGGGGAAGTTGGCGAACAGTGCGCCGGGCTTCTCGACCACCGGCAGAGCGAACTTCTCGCACAGAGCCACCAAAGCCTCGTAGGTTTCGACCTCCTGGCCGGCGCCCTCGGTGAGCACGACCGGGTGCTTCGCCTTGGAGATCTGGGCGGCGAGCTTTTCGATGTCCTCCGGCGCCGTCAGCATGCGCGGCGCAGGCGGAACCGTGCGTGGATTGGCCGGGGGCGTCCAGGCATCCATTAGCGTTTCCGTCGAAACGGACAGGTAAGTGGGTCCCGTTGGTTGTCGCTGCGCCAGCTCGCCGGCGCGGATGACGCTTTCATAGAGCGTGTAGGCGCTGCCCGCCACCGAGGCGTACTTGACGATCGAATCGACCAGGTGGGTCGTGCCGCCTACGATGCTGAGGTTGTTGATCCACTGGGCGCCTGGATCGAACTCCGGCTGCTCGCCGTAGGTCATCGATTCTCCGGAGATCACCACCATCGGCACCCCGGCGACAAAGGCGCCGTGGATGCCCATGGCGCCCTGCAGCAGGCCGGAACCCGCATGCAGCAACACGGCTTGCATCCGGCCGGTGGCCAGCGTGTAGCCCGCGGCCATGTCTACGGCGAGCGTTTCGTGCCACACGTCCAGGAGCTTGGGGCCTTCCTTGCGCCGGTGGATCTGGTCGGCCATGGCTTCCCAGACGGGCGCCCATTCGGTGCCCGGCGAGGACAGGATGTAATCAACTCCGAGCTTGCGGAATGCTTCGACTATGGCGTTGCCGCCGTCGAAATGGTTTTTCATGGTTGGTCTCCTCTAATGGCTATTTGTGGCGCGCATTCTCTCACGCCTGAACGCGCAAGACCACTGAAGGTTGCTGATATCAATTCTGGAGCAGTGCGGTCAAGGCGAGGAAGGGGGCATTTTATGCCAGGATTCTGTTGATCGGATAGGTCTTAATCTACATGCAAGCGCGTAATGATTGGGCGAGAGAAGTCAGGTTCATGGAGGGGTGCTAGTTGGAGAAGGTGATTGCCGTGAGGCTTGAAACACCTGAAAAAGATTCGAGACCTCCAGCGCAAGCTGTATCTCAAGGCCAAGAGAGAGCCAAAGTTTCGTTTTTATCTATTGCAGGACAAAGTATGGCGTGAAGATGTTTTACAGCACGCTTATCGCTTGGTTCGTGCTAATGGAGAAGCCCCGGGCATCGACTAGGGGTGACGTTTCAGTCAATTGCGACTGAAGGCGAAGCGAAGTTTGTTTCGACGACGGAAATTTGGCGCCGGATCTGGAAAAAGAAGGCCGATGCAATTTCTGAGAATCAGGGCTTGACCTCCAGGTTGTTGACCACGCTCTTCACGCCGTCTACCTTGCGCGCGATTTCTTCGGCTTTCGCTTTTTTCTGCGCCGAATTCACCGTGCCTTTAAGCTTGACCACACCGTCGTCGACATCGACCGTGACCGCCTGTAAGGTCGCTTGATCCTCCCGCGCCAGCTGAGCTTTGATGATCGCGGTCAATTTGGTGTCTTCAAATTCCGGCCCCGAAGCTTTTTCCCGGATCGTCTGGCAGCCGTTGAGTATGCAGATCAGTAAGGTGACTAGCGCGAAGAATTTGCTCATACCCAAGATTCCCTCCTCGATCTGAAGATGTCACGTGGCCCGCTCCACCTGAAGCTAATTCAGTGATAAGAATTTGCTTGAAGTTCCACCACCGAGAACTTAGCAATCGCCTGCCTAGGCTTTAATATGCGAAAGACTTACCGGAAAGCAAACCAGCCTCAGACCCATTTTTGGGCGAACTGTATCGATCGCATTGCTACAGCCAGGGGTGGGACCAGCGAAAGGTGTTGATTCAGCGATTGCCTACGGCGCTTCAAAGTTCAAGGTTCAAAGGTTCAAGGATCGCGGATGAAACTCGTTCAAGAAACCAACGTTGTTGACTAGCTGGACAAACTTCTTCCTCGGTATATCGAATCACTGGCATTTGCTGTTGTGGCCGCGCGCCGACGGAGAACTTTTCGAGGTGATGCGATGGATCACGGCGACGCGTACGCAACGCTTTGCATGCGCACCGACAAACGTCGGGGAACCAGCCGGGTTAGTTGGACGGTCGGAACACTGGCAGTGGTCGAGTCCGTGATGGTTTTCGCGGGAGAATGAAAAGCCATCTGAAATTTTGAGTCAATGGCGAACGGCGCGACCGACGGACTGGACTGAATTCGTAAACGAGCCGGAGCGCGAATCGGAGTTGGAGGATCTACGGTCGAGTGCGCAGCGCGGCCGCCCGTATGGCAGTGAAGACGGGATGATCAGAATTGCAAAACAATTTGGGCTTGAGCGCTCTGTGTTCGCGCGGTCGGCCGAAACGTTTATGAAAAGACTCCCGACCCTTTATATTGCTGAGATGATTATCAAATCTTTACGATTGACCCCGCTCACTGTTTGCGCATCTCGGTAATATTGTTCCACGCGATACGAAGAAGATATAAGTCGGCCCTGAGGCTCAAGGCCGAAGGGAGATTTATTAAGGAGTCCACAATTGAGTAACCAAACAGCGACCGAGGGGTGAGACCTGGAGAGCGCGGGCACAGGAGCGCAAAGGTTGTTTTCAGGCCCTGCCGGCGGGCATTTCCACCTATGGAGAGGACGGGGTGGTGGC
>DATBLC010000321.1:0-10925 GCA_036555515.1 Binatia bacterium | reverse complement strand
AGTTTGACAACTTAGGAGGAGAAACAAATGAAACATTCAATACTATCGATGATCGGCGTAATGACTTTCTGCGGGATGGGCCTAACGGCGTCCTCAGCGATGGCGATCGATGGCCCCTTGGCCAATGCGACGGTAAGCTTTGGACAGTGGAAAACTGATCGGGAACCGCCGCTAGACAGGATTGCCATTCCAGCACCTATGGGGGGTGGGTTCCTTATTGATCAGCTGAGTCCGGACATCGTCAAGATAAAGGAAGGCGGTGCAGTTAATTTCGTTATATCCGGTTTGCATAATGTGGTCGTTTACGATGTTGGAAAACAACCAGGTGATATTATCGTTGGCGGTGTATTTCCTACTCTTCCAGGTGGCGCAGGAGGGATCATCAATGATCCAACAAACAGAATTTATCGCGGGTTCGATCCAAATGCGATTCCCAATAATAATCAACGGGATCGCGTTGAAGTGGTGAATTTTGCCAAACCGGGTACATACTTGGTGATCTGTGGCGTTGTTAATCATTTTGTTAACGAAAAAATGTACGGCTTCGTAAGAGTGCTTCCGTAAAAGATACACGACGAAAGCGGAAGCTAGTATGCGCCCGTTCGTATTGACGCGCATATAGTAGCGGCGCCTGGGCTATACCTTCGGTATGTTCCAGGCGCCGCTGGCGAAGGCGAAAGAGTTTCGGATCATCGTTTGTCCCTGTCATTTCTGGTAAAGGCGTGCCGCGAAGCCGCTCTTCTCTATCTCCCTTAAGATCGTGCCGTCGATGAACTGCTCCGGCTTGGCATTTTTGGCGCGCGCGTCGCGCTCGGCCATCCAGGTGAGTTGGGTTTGGATCGCGGCGGGCGACACATGGGGGATCTCCGGATAGAGTTGACGGTAGAGGCGATAAACATCCTCCAGCGCTTCCCGGTCATCGATCCTGAGATATTTTCTGAGGGCGCGGATCGAAGGTTCCTGGTTGTGCTTGACCATGTAGATACCTTCGACGATGGCGCGGAGATAGCGGGTTACCACGTCCGGCTGCGCTTTGAGAAACGCCCGCCTGGTGATGACTTCGAGCTGGGGAAACGGAATCTCATATTGCGTCGGGTCGGCGAGAATCGTAAAGCCAGCTTTCTTGGCGACGTTGAAAAACTCCGGCGTGAGAATCGTCGCATCGACGCTGCGTTTGGTCAGAGCCGAAAGCCGCGTGCTCGTGCCGCCGATCTGGAGGATGGTGATATCCTTGTCGGCGTCTAAACCATAGCGTTGGAGAATCAGGCGCGCGCCCAAATCCGACGCGCTGCCGAAGCGAGAAATCGCCAGGCGCTTGCCTTTCAGCTGATCGATGGTTTTGATCTCCTTCTGCGCCAGCAAAGCATAGGGAAGGCGGCTTTCGATGCTCGAGATTGAGACGATGTCGCTGCCTGCCAGGTTGCTGGTCACGGCGACGGTGCCGCCGCCCATGGCGATCTGGGTCTCGCCCGCTGTGAGCGCCTGGACCGTGGTGACGCCGCTTTCGATCAAAACCACGTCGACGTCGAGCCCGTGCTTCTCGAAAATTTTGGTGTCCTTTGCCAGCCAATAGGCGGCCATGTTGGCTGTCAGCGCGCTGTAGGAGGTCTTAAGTTTGGTGAGCTGGGCGAATGCAGATGGAGCGGAAAGAAGCAGTAACGTCAGAACCAAGAAGGTTTTAACTATGGATTTGGTCATAAGGCCCTCCGGTTTGTCATTGCCGCGCAGGCGGAATGGGCTTGCCCTTACGATACCACATGGACTGGTATGACGATGCCAACCCGATTGGCGTTGGGCGAATCGATGGGGGCAATCTTAGCTTAGCAAGAATTCGGTCAAGACTCGGTTGAACTCCTCCGTCTCTTCGATCTGCGGCTCGTGAGCTGAATGCATGAAGCGGTGCACTTTTGAGCCAGGGACAATTTTTTGAAAGTTTACGTCCCAATCCTTCTGGTTCAGCGGATCATGCTCGCAGGACATGATCAATAGCGGAATCTTGAGCTGCGAAAGCTTTTTGACGAATTCCTCGGTCGTCGAGCGCGCCTGGTGCGTCGGACTTCTAAGCCGCGCGGCAGAAAGAGCTTCCCACGCTCCGGGAACGATGGAAGCGTCATAGCGCTCCTGGACGTTACCGGGCGTGAGCCACCTGGAGTCGTGAAAAAGCAGTTTTACGATTTTCGCCATGTTCTCCAGCGCCGGCGTGTAATTTTCCAGGTCTTCTTGGGATACGGTTTTGAAGACGCTGGCGTTGCCGCAGATGGTGACCATCCTTTGAATTTGAAAGGGAACGGGGTCGAGCACTGAAGCCCGCAGAATCGTCCCGCCGCCGGCGGAGTTGCCGACAAAAAAGGCCTTGCCGACGCCGAGGATTTCCAGCAGCCGTTTTATATGCTTAATGCGGTGGCCGGCCGGATCAGAAAAATTGTAAATTTTATCCGTGCCGCCCCAGCCGAGCATGTCCGGAGCAATGACGTGGAAACGCTTCGCCAATTCGTCGATGTTGTGCCGCCAGGTAATCTCCGCCGATGCTCCGTATTCGCCGCCGTGCAGGAGCACGAGATCTGGCCCGGCGCCGGCTTCGAGGAAGCGGCTCTTGATATCGCCAACGTAAATAGTCCGGCTCTGATATTTGATCATCGGGAAGGATTCTTTCAGCTATAAGAAACACACGCCGCCGTCGACGGCAACCGTCTGACCGGTCATAAAATCGCTGAGCGGAGAAGATAAGAAAAGCATTGCGCCGACCAAGTCCTTCGGTAGTTGAACCCGTTTCAAGGCGCGGTCGGCCAGGCGCGCTCCACGCATCTTGAGCACTTCTTCACTTGGGTTCTCTTCGGACAAGGTCGAGCCGGGCGCAATGGCGTTTACGTTGATGTTGTCGTCGCCCACTTCTCTGGCGAGACACCGGGTGAAGCCGATGACTCCGGCTTTGGAAGTGACGTAGTGGATACGGCCGGCGCTGCCATTCAACGCCGTGCCCGAGGAAATGTTGACGATCTTACCAGACTTCTGCCGACGCATCGTGGGCAGAACGGCTCGGCAGCAATAGAACAGTCCCTTCAAGTTTACCGACATCATTCGATCCCATTCAGCCGGATCGATGGTGTCGATACCACCCCGGTTCATGGGAATCGTGCTAAAGATCGCCGCGTTATTGATCAGAATGTCGATTGTGCCGAAATGATCCAGGGTCTTCTTCGCCATCTCCTGCGCCGAGTCTTCGTGGGCGACATCGACCCTGATCCCCAGCGCTCTGCCGTCAAACTGCTTGACGACTTCCGCCGCGACTTTCTCGGCTGCGGGCGCGTCGATATCCGCGATCACGACTTTAGCGCCCGCTTCGGCAAAACCATGGCAATAAGCCCGGCCGATGCCGTGCCCTCCGCCGGTCACGATAACCACTTTGTCCTTGAGTCCGACAATCATTAACATCTCCTTCAGGTAAACTTGTCGTCAAAATAGACCTGAAAACTTTTGCGAGTCAAGGAGCAATGCGGCGCATGGCAGAATTATGCGTGCTATAGTGAGCTGAAAATATGTTGCCACCTAATTGGTTCTTGAAAAGAATTGCCGGCTCTATCGAGATTGTCCGCCTCGAGGGGATTGGAGTGATGGAGCGATGCGTTTAAAATCCAATACGCCAATGCTTCTGCACTTCAAGGCCCCGTTTCGCTTCCCCGCCATCGCGCTGCTGGCTTCATGTATCGCCTGTGCGTTGCCGATGGCGGCGTTTGGCGCGCAAGACCTGAATCCGGAATCTCTTCCCATGTTTGGCCAACCCGCCATTGTAAGACCCGACGAACTGAAGAAAGCCGACGAAGCGTTCATTAAGGATGCCATTGCTAAACACGGCAACCGTACCGCCGCAAGTATCGCCGCCTCGGCCCAAGGATGGGCATCGTTCCGGAGCGGGAATTCAGCGTCTGCGCTACGGCACTTTAACGAAGGCTGGCTGCTTTCTCCCAAAAACCCGGAGGTGTTTTGGGGATTTGGCGCTGTCTTGAGCGAGCGGGGCAAACTTGCTGAGGCCATTGAACAATTGGAAACTGCCCGGGATCTTATGAGCAATGATGCCAAGAAATTGGTGCAGCTCTTGGCCGACCTTGGCGCGGTGCGTTCAGCTTATGCCGCGGGCTTGCCGCGCGAGCGGGAGCTAGAGCGCGCGCAGCAGTTCAGTGCCGCCAACCAGCGATTTGCGGAAAGCCTGGAGATCAACCCCGAATACGCCCGGAGCTGGCGTGAATGGGCCATTTCTTTATACGATCAGGGACGTTACTCCGAGGCTTGGATCAAAGCTTCCCGTGCTCGGGAGCTTAAAGCCGAGTCCTTTCCCGCCGATTTTCTAAGCACGCTAAAGAGTAAAATAACTAAGCCAAAGTAGCCATTTAGTTGCCAAATTGGCATCGCGTTCGGGGACCGCGGTCGCGACTATCCCGATCCGACTCATGAATATTGGGCGGACAACTTGGCAACTTTTGGCACGCCGTGATTTGGCCGTTTTTTAAAAAATATTGGAGATCTGTGGTCATGTCTCTCGTGGAACGATCGACTAACAATAGGATGCTGTTGCCTTGGCTAAGAGGGATAGGCTGTTTTCCAGCCGGTTGCGGCGCGCCACCGATTATGGTTGCCGGATATAATGGCGACACAGACAAAGTTCGTAGACTGCTTAGTCTGGGGGCGGATGTTAATACCTTCGACCGGGGTTTCACCCCCCTGATAACCAGCCTACAGTCAGCAAGGCTCGATACCGCGCGTCTATTGATCGGGTCGGGCGCCAACGTCAACGTCATTACACCCGACGGCGAAAGCGTCCTGGCACTGGCCGCGCATGGAGGATATTTGGAAATCGCGTCGCTGTTGATCGAGCGCGGCGCCGACGTCAATTTTGTAACTGGAAAAGGGGAGACCCCGTTGCTGTTCGCGGCGATTATGGGCCGGACAGAAGTCGTGGACTTGCTCATTCGCCGGGGCGCCAAACTCGACGCATGCAATTGGCTGGGCCGCACTCCCCTCATGGAAGCGGCATTCTACGGCCATCAGAGCGTCATCGAAATGCTGGTCCGGGCGGGCGCCGACCCGGATGCTGCCGACAATCACGGCGGGACGGCGCTTATCTTCGCGACCGTGCGTGGCCATCGCGACGCCGTTCGGCTTCTTTTGGAGGTCGGCGCCAATCTCCACCGCACCGACCATAGCGGTTACAATGCTTTGATGATAGCGTCCGTAAAAGGTTTCGCCGGCATCGTGACATTGCTCCTCGATCACGGTGCCAATCCGCATCACTTCGGACGTGACGGCGCGAGTGCGCTGACCCTGGCGCAGGGCGCTGGTTATGCGGGAATCGCGGCGTTGCTGAACGGCGCAATTGCGCAGTAACCGGCTCACTTCTGAAACGATAAGAATGTTTAGTTGCGCTCCACCGGCTCAGCTCACAGGAATTGGAGTGTTGGAATACTGGAATCCTGGAGTAGGCAGTGGTGGGATCGAGACCCAATACTCCGTTACTCCAACACTCCAGTAGTCCATCATTCCGATCTTTATTACGCGTCTATTGTCTGGCCGCCGTCCACGACGAGCGCATGCCCGGTGACGAACGACGCTTCATCCGAAACGAGAAAAAGCACGCCGTAGGCGATTTCTTCGGGGCGGCCCATGCGCAGCAACGCTTTATTACTCCCTCCCATGGTCTTGCGCTGCTCTTCTGTCATGCCTTCGCCGAGGGTGGGCCGTGGCGGAAACCCCCTGAAGCGGGGTGTCTCGATGGCGCCGGGGCAGACGCAGTTTATTCTGATGCCCATCGGGCCGTAGTCGAGAGCCATCTCGCGCGTCAAGTTGATAATGGCGGCCTTGGTCGCGCAGTAGCCGGGATACTCCGGCGACGCCAACAGTCCGAAAGTCGAAGCCGTTGTAACGATACTGCCGCTGCCCTGTTTGATAAAATAGGGCAGCACGGCGCGTGAGCCGCGAAACATCGCATTCAAATTCGTATTGAGCACGAAATTCCACTCCTCATCGGTGTGCTCGTGCACTTTCTTGCGAACGCCGGCGCCGGCATTATTGTAAAGAATGTCCACCCGGCCAAAACTGTCGAGGGCGGTTTTGACCATGCGGTCACAGTCTTCTTGCTTGGTGACGTCGATGGTGGCAAAAACCGCTTCGCCGCCTTCCTTTTCTTTGATCAGCTGGTCGATGCGCGGCGCAATGGTCTCTTGAATATCGCAACAGACAACCTTCGCGCCTTCGCGGGCGAACAACCTCGCCGTGGCGCGCCCGATGCCGCTGTTTGCCCCCGTGATGATCGCTACTTTTCCCTTTAGACGGCCCAGTCCGGGCCGCAACATATCATGCTCGTCTTTGAGTACCTCTGCCATTGGTTTTCGCCTCCTAAGATGTTTTCGGCTGAATTCGGCTGAATATAAGTTTCCCCTTATCGCACTCGGAGAAGCGATTTCAACCGATGGTGGCGCTACTGACGACTTGGAGTAATGGAGCGATGGAGCAGTGGAGTGATGTTCTAACCCCTCCTACCACTCATTTACTGCAATCCTGCATCACTCCAGGGTACATTTTCTCCTGCCGGTTGCCTCGTAGCTATTTTTTATAGAGTTCCTTAATGAACCCCGACTTGTCCAGCTCGGCGATCAAGCTCTGGTCCACGAAGGCTTTCGGGTCCGCGGCCGCCGCCTTGGGATCGCGCGGCGCGAGGTCGTCGAGCATCGTCTTTACTCCGTCCGGAGTAGGGTAAGGAGCTTCATTGAAAATCGGGATGTAGGCGTTATAGGCGCGCTCCAGCGCTTCCGGATCGGAGATGCCGAGATTCTTTCGGAAAAGCGCCTTGGCGCCTTCCTTGTCGGTCTTCAGATAGTGGATTCCTTCCACCATGGCGCGGGCGAGCTTGAGCATCAATGGCCGCTTGGTTTTTACGATCGCTTCCCGCGTAAGAATGCCGTTCCACCAGAAGGGGATTTTGAGGGTATTGATCGAAAAGAGCTTGCGAAAACCCAACTTTTCAGCTTCGCGCACGAAGGGCTCGGGCATGATCGTGAATTGCGTAATGCCCTTGGAAAGCGCGGCGAATCTCTCTGGATTGCCGCCGGCGGGGATAATCTTGACGTCTTTTTCGGGATTGATGCCGAGCTTACGCAGCGCGAGGCGGAGACCCATATCCGACGTGCTGCCGAGCCGATTGACACCACCCGTCTTGCCTCTCAATTGTTCGAGGCTGGTAATGTTTGCCGTCGATATAATGAAGTCGACAAAGGTTGGAACGATTCCAACGATCAACACGGAGTCCGCCCCGGCCAACCGAGAACTGGTCAACGTTGTCACGGAAATGCTCGCGGCATCGATTTCATTGGCGAGCAGGGCTTGCAGGACCGTCGGGCTTGCGCTGATGCTGATGATTTCCGGTTGCAGGCCCTGCTTTTCGAGCAGCTTTCTTTCCTGAACGGCCCAGATGGGGCTATTGGAAGGACTGGCGCCGGCCCAGGCAAGCCGGATTCGCTCTTGGGCACTGGCTTGATGAGTGGCCGCAACGACGCCGGTTGCGACGCCTATCGCGAGCAGAACTTTTATCAGCATAATGAATCCCTCCTGTCTTCTTAGACGAGCGCCGCCAACTTTGCATATCGGTCGGGACGGGTCAAGGCAGCCACGTTAAAACTAGGGCTCGACGCGCGGAACTTGGAAGCGCAAAGCTCGTTGACTCAAGCAAACGATTGTTATAGCCAGTCCTAAAGGAGTCTACCCTATGGCGCAAAAGGGCATTCTTGTTACGGGCGGTACCGGCTTAGTCGGTGCCTACGCTGTCGGCATGCTGCTCGAGCGTGGCGAGCGGCCCGTCGTCTTTGACGTGGCGCTCAATGAACGGCTGCTCAGTGCCGTGGGCGTGGATTCGAGCAAAGTGACGCTGGTGCGCGGCGACATGATGGATCTCCCCGCGATCATCTCGGCGATTCGCGACCACGACTGCGACCGGATCATTCACCTCGCCGCGTTCCTTGGCGAAGAAGTACAGCGCCGCCCGTACAGCGGCGTAAGGTTGAACTTCATGGGGACGGTAAATGTTTTCGAAGCCGCGCGCTTGGAAAAGGTATCCCGGATTATCTTCCCGAGCTCGGGCACCGTATATTTGGGCTCCCTTGGCGAGGGGCTTGCCAAAATAGACGAAAGCATCCCGATGAACCCTCCATCGGTCTACGCCGCGACCAAAGCGAGCTGCGAGTTTATGGGACGCGCCTACGCCAAGCGGTACGGTTTCGAGTTTATTTGCCTGCGCTATACCGGGGGCTTGTACGGCCCCTCTCCGGCGGCCCTCAAAGCAACGCGGGAGATTGCCATTCAACAGATGATTCGCGCGGCTGTGAAAGGCGAGAAGGCGCAAATCAGTTGGCCTTACGGCCCCGCGGAAATTCTTTATGGCAAGGATGCGGCGAAAGGCACCGTCCTTGCCGTGCTCAAAGACAAGTTCAAAGACACTCTCTTTCACATCGGCAACGCCGATATGGTGAGCGGCGACGATATTGTCGCTGCCGTTCGCAAGGCGTTTCCAGGTTCGAGCATTGACCTGCAAAAGACAAGCAATCCCATGCCCTATCCCGAGTCGCGGCTCTCCAGCGATTTTTCACGGGCAAAGGAGCAGTTAGGTTACCAGCCCGACTATCCGATCGACAAAGCGGTGGTGGACTACGGGGCAACGCTAAAACGGCTCGAAAACATCTGATCCGGCCCATAGACTGAAGCGGAGCCAGTCATCTTTCGTCTAAATCTAAAAACTGTGATTACTGCGTTACGAGCCAAGGAATTGTCGTCCAGCAAAGCTTCGGAGGAGCCAAACGGATGCTGATAATCAAAGGGTTGCTGCTATTGTTTCTGCTAGCGAGCTACGGGACCGGCGTTGCCGGCCAGGCGGCAGGCGCGGGCTACGATGAAAAAAAAGTCGCGGACTTTTACCGTGGCAAGTCAGTGCGGATCATCGTCGGGTTTTCCGCCGGGGGCGGCTACGACCAATACTCGCGGTTGATTGCGCGCCATCTATCAAAGTACATCCCCGGCAATCCAAACATCGTTGTCGAGAATATGGCGGGGGTCGGCAGCATGATCGCGGCCAATAATGTCTACAACGCGGCGGCCAAGGACGGCACGGTGATCGGCAACATTTCCGGCCCGATCATTTTGGAACAGCTTTTTGCCAATCCCGCGGTGCAGTTTGATCTGGCCAAGTTTCGCTACCTGGCGGTGCCGGTGAGTGAAACCTATGTCGTGGTGGTGACGCGGAAACCGGGAGTGACCAAGTTCGCTGAAGTGATCGGACCGAAGGGCAAGCAAGTTGTTTTTGGGGCGATACCAGGCTCCACGGTGGAGCACGGCGCGGTTATGATGCGTGACGTTTTGGGCGCCAATCTGAGAGTTGTTTCAGGATACAAAGGAACCGCGGACGTCCGCATGGCGATCGATGGCGGCGAGGTCGAAGGTTTCGTCAATACCTGGCAGTCACTGAAAATAACCTCCATTGATAAGTTTAAAAATGGCGAGTGGTTGATTCTCGCTCAACTATCCGAAAAACCCATAAAGGATCTGCCCACTTCAAACGTGCCGACGATTCCGATGCTGGCCAAAAACAGCGAACAACAACAGCTTTTGAAGTTCGGCACCAGCACCCCCAACGCATTCGGGAAAGTTTATGTACTGGCTCCCGGAGCGCCGGCGGATCGCGCCGCGGCATTGGAAGCGGCCTTCGCCAAAACGTTTGCCGACAAGGAGTTATTGGCCGACGCTGAGAAAGGACGCCTGGAAATCGATCCGATGATCGGCGAGGAGATTCACAAGTTGGTGGTTGAGTTCCTGGGCATGAGCTCGGAGTTAAGAGGTAAGTTGCAAAGCGCCTTGAAGGGGAAAAAATAACCGCGATTCGCCGCGAAATAATTAAGAACTTAGGGAGGAAACTATGCTTCTTAAGGCTGCAAGACTTGCATGTTTAGCGCTGCTTCTGGCGCTGCTGTCCACGGCGACGGCGATGGCGCAGACCGAGTCGATAGACGAGGTTTACAAGAAGGCCTTGAAAGAAGGCGGCACTCTTAACTGCTATTGTACGCTCGCTCAGGTCAATGCCGAGAAGATTTACCCGGTTTTCGAGAAGCGGTTTCCCGGGATCAAAATTAACCATGTCGACGCCACTTCTGACAAATTGTCTGCCCGGGCGATTACAGAAGCTCGGGGCGGTCGAGTTATCGCTGACGTGGTTGAATTTGGTCTTGAGGATATCGGCAAGATTTACGAGCAAAAATTGTTGTTAGAGAAGGCGCCGCCGGAAGCGGCGGCGTATCCGGCGAATCTAAAAGGATCCTTTTGGGTCGCCAATAACTTGATTTTCTTTGTAGGCGCCTGGAACACCGACAAGGTCAAGAAAGACGAGGAGCCGAAGTCCCTGGACGATTTTGGTGACCCGCGTTGGAAAGGGCGGTTGATTGCCGAACCGAGGGATTACGAGATCCTGATTGCTCTCACCCAAAAACATAATAGCTTGGAAAAGGCGCGTGCGGTTCTCACCAGAATTGCGGCAAATAACGTCGAATTTCACAAAGGACACTCACAACTCGCAGAGTTCCTGGTGGCGGGCCAGGCAGCAGCGTGTTTTACTTGTTATTCGCATCACTATCCCGGGCGTAAGCGCAAGGGTGCGCCGGTGGATTACATGCTGACGGAAGGCGCGGCTAGTATCATTGCGGTAGCGGTCCTGAAGGATGCGCCGCATCCTAACACGGCATGGTTGTTTACTCGTTGGGCGGCCTCCGAGGAAGGACAGACGGTTTATTCCAAAGGCGGAAGGACGCCGGCTCATCCCAAAGTCGAACCCACGGAAAAGATCCGGCCGAAAAACATTTACGCCGTCGGCGTGGAGGAACTCAAGCAATACACCAAGT
>DATBLC010000320.1:0-4537 GCA_036555515.1 Binatia bacterium | reverse complement strand
AGGCCCTGCCGGCGGGCATTTCCACCTATGGAGAGGACGGGGTGGTGGCCGGCAAGGCAGAGAACCATTGACCGCGATCGGAAGGGCTCGCCTCTCGGTCGCACACTAGCGACATAGTCTCTAAATAACGAACTCATTAGTTAGAGTGTCGTGTTGACTCGAGACCCGCGACTTAAGACCCTGGACCGTATGTGGCATTCAAGACGATCAGAATGTTAAAGATTCCTGGAATCGATTTGAACAATTTGAATGTTTGGAACATGTGCAAGCGGCAGTCGTGCTTCATGGTGAGGATGTGCTTCACTGAACCCGGATTCCGCAGATAAACTGAGGAGCCCGGAAGCAGAGGCAGAAACCCATCGACTTTGCTACGGAAGGGTTCCCTCGCGCTTGCTCTGAGCGCAACTACGGAATCCGGGCTGAATGATGTTCCGCCGATTATTGGTCACCGCCATCCACTATACGACCTTGTCTCTTGGAATTGGCATGCTTCTACGGGCTTGAAGGCCGCAGGCGTTATCCTATAATGGCCCTGAAATCATGGACGTCAATCTGCTTAAGGCCACCGCGGTATTATATCTGCTGGCGACCGCGGGTTTTGTATTCTATGTGCTCGTTCGCAATACCGCGTCGCGGCTGCCTACGTTAGTTTTGCTCGTGGGGTTTTTGCTCCACACTTCGGCCCTGGTCGTTCACTTTCTCCAGGAAGGCTATCCCGCCGTCACCCAGTTTCACGAGGCGCTGACTTTCAAGAGCTGGCTCATTGTCGCGCTTTATTTAGTCATTCAGATTAAATACCGGCTGACGGTTCTTGGCGCCATTGTGGCGCCGGTGGTATTCCTGATGACCCTTGCGGCCTTCGCGTTCGGTGCCACCAGCGCCGAGCTACCGCCGGGGTTGAAGAGCTATTGGTTGCCGGTTCATTTCACGCTCGCGTTCCTCGGCAACGCGGTCTTCGCTTTGGCCTTCGCGGTCAGCCTGATTTATCTGTTGCAAGAGCGCGGCCTCAAACATAAAAAGATGAGCGCCCTGCTCAAGCGTATCCCGTCTTTGGAAACGCTAGACCGGCTGAACTATCGGTTGCTCATATGGGGTTTCCCTCTGATGACCCTCGGTATCTTGACCGGAAGCCTGTTGGCGCGCATTTACTGGGGTGATTATTGGACTTGGGACCCGCGGCAGATTTCGTCGGGCATCGCGTGGCTTTTCTATGGCGCCTTGTTGCACGGGCGAATCACGGCGGGTTTGCGCGGCAAGAAGGCCGCGATTCTTACCATGTTCGGATTCTGCGTCGTGCTCGGTTACTTTCTCTGGGGCGAAAGCTTGTTCCCCAGCCGGCATGGGGGCCGGTTCGAATAACCCGTGCAAAAAGAAATCGTCATCGTCGGTCTAAACCACCGCAGTGCGCCCATCGAAGTGCGCGAAAGCGTCGCCTTCGAGAACGGCTACGTGCGCGACGCGTTGGTACGGCTGCGCGGCTGTCCGGCCGTCGAGGAGGGCGTGATTCTCTCCACTTGCAACCGCGTCGAAGTGGTCGCGGCGGTCGCCGATGCCGATGCGGCGTGTCATGCGATGAAAACATTTCTCAACGAGCAACGCGTTCAGCATGGCACGAGCGGTCTGGAGGATCACCTTTATACTCATCGGGGAGCCGATGCCGTACGCCACCTATTTCGCGTGGCGGCAAGCCTCGACTCCATGGTCGTCGGCGAGCCGCAGATATTGGGCCAGCTCAAACAGTTCTATGATGCTGCGCGGCAAGCCGGTAGCGTAGGCACGATCCTGCATCGGCTATTCCACCGGTCCTTTTTCGTCGCCAAGCGGGTGCGCACCGAAACCGGCATCGCCAGCCGGGCCGTTTCCGTGAGTTCGGTGGCGGTGGATCTTGCGAAGCGGATTTTCGATAGCTTTGCCGACAAGACCGTCATGCTCATCGGCGCGGGCAAGATGGGTGATCTGATGGCGCGCCAGCTCCAGCGCAGCGGCGTGAAAAGTCTGATGGTGACCAACCGAACTTTCGAGCGGGCGGTGGCGCTTGCCGAGCGCATGCACGGAAGTCCAATCCTATACGAAGATTTTCCTCGTTATCTCAAAATGGCCGACCTGGTGATTGGCTGTACGGGCTCGCCGGAAATTCTGGTTGATGCGCCGGCGGTGGAAAAAGTGCTGCGCGAACGCAAGCAGCAAGCGATGTTTTTTATCGACATCGGAGACCGGAGAAATTTCGACGTCGCGATCAACGACATCGACAATGCTTACCTCTATAACATCGACGACTTGAAGGAGGTGGCCGAGGAGAACCTCCAGGAACGATCCATCGAGGCGCAAAAAGCCGAAGAGATCGTGGCGCAAGAAGTGGAAAGTTTCGGGCGCTGGATCGGATCGCTGGAGCGGGTGCCGACCATTGCGGCGCTGCGTACCCGCTTTGACGAGATTCGCCGGCGCGAACTGGCCAGGTCCTTGAGTGGCAACCTGAAAGACTTGTCCTCGGAACAAAGGCACGCCCTCGACGATATGACCGCGGCGATGATCAACAAGATGCTGCACGGACCGATCTCGCATCTGAAAAAAGACCCGGCGCAAGACGATGAAGAGGAAAGGTTGTACATAGCCGCATTAAAAAAATTGTTTGACCTGGAGGACCAATGACTCGACGGCGCCGTGCGGCGGCGCTTGAACCGGGACGGGGGCTTTCGTGAAAACCCTCTGTATCGGCACCCGCGGCAGTGCCCTCGCTTTGGCCCAGGCCAACTGGCTGAAGGGGAAGATCAAACTCCAGTGGCCGGACGCGGTGGTGAGTCTTCGAATCATCAAGACCAGCGGCGACCGCTTCGTCGAAGCTTCGCTCCAGGCGATCGGCGGCAAAGGCGTCTTCACCAAAGAGATCGAAGAGGCTTTGCTCAGCCGCGAGATCGATGTCGCGGTGCATTCGATGAAGGACCTGCCGACGGAACTGGCGCCGGGCCTTGCCGTCATCGCCGTGCCGGAGCGGGAAGATCCGCGCGATGTTTTGGTAGCGCGAAGCGGCGCGCGGCTAAATGATCTGCCCGCCGGCGCGCGCATCGGCACCGGGAGCTTAAGGCGCAAAGCGCAGCTCTTGCATCACCGCGCCGATCTATCCGTGGCACCGATTCGCGGCAACATCGATACTCGTCTCAACAAGCTCGACGCCGGCGAGACCGACGCGCTGGTGATGGCAGCGGCTGGACTCAAGCGCATCGGCAGGGAGGATCGCATTAGCGAATTTATTCCGGCAGAGATCTGTGTGGGCGCCGCGGCACAAGGCGCGCTGGCCATCGAGGCGCGCGACGACGATCCCTTGCGCGAACAATGCGAATTCCTCAATGACATGCCGACCTATTTCGAGGCGCAGGCGGAGCGCGGTCTGCTCAAACGCCTCGGCGGCGGTTGCCATGTGCCGGTGGGAGCGCTGGCTCAGGTTAACGGCGAATTGATGGAGATTCTCGGGGTTGTCGCCGACCCCGGTGGCCATGATATTTTCCGGGCCGAGCTGGTGGGAATGGCCGTGAAAGCCGAAGAGTTGGGAAAGGAGCTGGCTGACCGGCTGCTCAGCCAGGGGGCGGGAAAGATATTGCCCTGGTTGCAGCCCAAATGACCTAGCCAAATATAAGCAAAGATAACAAATTCGCAACTCGAGAGCGGCCCCGCGGACTGAAACAATTTCAAATGAACAAAATTCGGAAATTTGCAAACGAGCCCGTTTCGGACTTTGTTTTGTCCGCGTCTTGTCGCGATAATCTTTGCCGACCTCGTTTGAACCCGGATTCCGCAGTTAAACTGAGGAGACCGGAAGCGAGGTGGAACCCTGGAGTAGCGAAGGCGTCCGACTGTGAAATTTCAAAGTCATTTTGCGCTTTGGCGTTTCGTCGTTATCAGGCTGAACTGGCCCTCACAGCACCACTGATCGATCTCTGCTTAGAGGCAGACGGCATCTCCGCCACAGGCGGATCAGCCTTCGGCTGAGACTTTGCTACGGAAGGGTTGCGCCTCGCGCTTCTTGTCGTCGAGCGCAACTGTGGAATCGGGTTGAACGTTTGAAGGTAAGACTCTAGAAAATTATGGACGGTAATTTCCAAGCAGCTGCATCGCAAACTCTGTTGGGTAAGCGCATCGTGATTACGCGCGCGCGCTCGCAGGCGGAAAGTCTGGCGCGAAGAATCGAGGAGCTGTTTCTGCCAATCAATTGACGCTCCACGTATTTGTATAAGTCACAGGGTCATCCTGAGGTGATAGCCGAAGGATCTCGTCTTCGTAAGCGATTGAAGATACGACATGCTTCGCTTTCCCAGACTGCTGAAAATGCCGTTCATGGTTCGGCCCTTCGGCTTGGCTCACGACAGGTTGGGCTCACCACGAACGGATGTCAGTTGTTATAATGCGAGTATTTAGCCGTTCGCCCTGAGCTTCGTCGAAGGGCTCCTAAAGAGTTTTCACACAGTCTGTCGAAGCGAAGAACCTCGCCTTTTCAAATACACGAGACCCTTCGTTCAGGGTGACACGCAAAAACCTTTTTCAG
>DATBLC010000319.1:0-7273 GCA_036555515.1 Binatia bacterium | reverse complement strand
TATCGAACAGCGGCAACCGACTGACCCCGTCGGTTTAGGATATGGTGGGCTATGCCACCGGTTGCAAGAGGAGGGCGCCACGACATTTCGCCGTCGCGGCTATAGCACTCCTGACAGTTCGCTTCGTTATCAAGCTCAGGGGGATTCTGTTGCCTGCGATTATATCTCTACTCGCGGGTTTAGTTCGCTTACGGGGTGAAGAAGGAAAAACCTGCGTAGATAACGTGGGAATCCATCCCGGGATTATTCCCGCCGGTGTTTGCGTTTGAATGCAAATTTTTTTTCGATTTGCCTCAGCGCCGCTGCGATATCGATGCTCGTGCGCAAAACCGGCGCCAGTGGATCCTTGATTCTCGCGCTGCGCGTCAACATGGTTTTGATTGTAAAGCGCGACGGATGCAGGCGGGCGTTTACTTCTTGCCAGCGCAGCGGGCACGATACGGTCGCTCCGGCAACCGGTCGGGCGGTGAAGGGCGCAGCGATAGTGACGCCGTGGCCATTCTGGCCGAAGTCGATGTAAACCTTGCCGCCCCGCGCAGCCAGCGACCGGGCGACCGTTGCGATGTCCGGAACCGTTTCCACTCCAATCATGGCCAGCAAGCGCGCAAAATCTTTTGATTGCTCGTGGGTATAGCGCCGACCCAGCGGAACGAGAATGTGAAGGCCCGAAGCACCGGAGGTTTTGATAAAGCTTTCTAGCCCGATCTCCTGTAAGATCTGGTGCAAAACACGCGCGACCTTCACGACCTTTCTGAAAGGGGCTCCCTTCGGATCTAAATCAAGGACCAGCCAATCCGGGCGCTCAATGGAACCAATGCGCGAGCTCCACAGATGCAGGGGAATTGTCCCCATGTTAATCACGTAAAGAAGCGTCTCCAAGTCGTCAACGATAATGTAGCTGATATCGCGGTTCGAATCTTTGGAATAGATTTTTTCCCTCCGTATCCAATCGGGAACAAACTGGGGTGCGTCCTTCTGAAAAAAGGACTTTCCCTCTATGCCGTCCGGATAACGCGTAAGCACCACCGGACGGTCTTTTAAATACGGCAGAAGAAGCGGTGCAATTTTTCGGTAGTAATCGATCAGATCGCCCTTGGTATAACCTTCGGCCGGCCAGAATATTTTGTCGAGATTCGTGAAAGCGATTTCATTTTTGGCAAGTTTCATTTGTCTTTCGGGGGCCATCGTGGTCAAGGCCAGAGTAATCGATTGGCTATCGATCATTTGGCATTCCTCCGGCCTCTTATCGTCTCGCAGGCCGAGAAAAGCCGGATGGCGAATTCCACCGTCCTGGGTCCAATCCGTGAAGCGCACTTGGCAGACGAGTTTGGGCTCAATCCAGAAATTCCCGCGCCCTTTAGGGCTTTTTCGTTCGAAAGGTGAAGTCGGGCGACGCAGCGGCTGCATTTTGAGCCAAATCGAGTTTAGGGTCTTTTCGTCGAAACCCGTTCCCACTTTCGAGACATAAAGCAATTTACCGTTTTGATAGAGTCCGAGGTGGAGGGCACCGAAGCCTGTCCGCCCTCCCTGGGGGGCTGTATAGCCGCCGATGACGAACTCCTGGCTGCGCTGGCACTTGATTTTGATCCAATCCCGCGAACGTCCTGCGATATAGCGGCTCTTGGCTCTCTTAGCGACGATACCTTCGAGCCCCATTTCGGAAACGGCCCGGAATAACTCTTCTCCCTTAGCCGGGATGTGGTCACCGTAGCGTATCATCCCTAACGGGGGTAACAGGTCTTTGAGAAATTTCTTGCGCTGCGCAAGAGGCAGCGCGCGAAGATCATGACCGTCAAGCGCCAAACAATCGAAGAACACGCCTTCCGCCGGCACCAGAGCTATAGCGCGTTCGATGTCGCGGGGGTTTGTGAGATGCATCCGCGCCTGAAGCGCCTGGAAATTCGGCTTCCCGAGTTCGTCCAATGCGACAATTTCTCCATCGATGATGAAACGATCGATTGGTAATCGCTTGAGCGCGTCGCGCAGCTCTGGATAACGGTCGCTCACCACGGTTTTGTTGCGCCCCAATAGTTGCACCGAGTCTCGGTTGCGCTCGGCCAAAACGCGCACGCCATCGTACTTGACTTCAAAGATCCATTCGTTTCCGGAAAAGGGGCGCTCCTGTAAAGTTGCCAGCATTACAGGCTGCTGGCGGGCGGAAAAGCTCCGCTCCGGCGCCTTGTCTTTGCGCAGGTTAGCCCGCAACTTCAAGAGCTTTCCGGAGACGTCGGCGATTTCGTCTAACTGGAGTCCCGAAAGCACCGACTGGGGATAACGCTCGGTCAGCTCCCGGGACCCAGCAAAAGTATCGGCCTTCTTCAAAAGCAACCAATTCTTCTCGCTCTTCGACATGCGAACCAGCGTCCAGACGCCGCGCATTTTATAGCCGAGGAATTCGACGTCGAGTCGGCCTTTCTGCAATTGCTCCAGGGGATCTCCGGACCTGACGGCACGGTAGCGCCCGCGATCCCACACAATGACCGGTCCGGCGCCATAGTTTCCTTGGGGAATGACACCTTCGAAGTCTGCATAGTCAATCGGATGATCTTCTACCTGCACCGCCAGCCGTTTTTCCTCCGCCTGCACGGATGGTCCTTTCGGCACAGCCCAGCTCTTGAGAACTCCCGCCATCTCGAGACGGAGATCATAATGAAGGTTTCGGGCGCCGTGCTGCTGAATCACAAAACGCCATCCGTGCCCTGTTTCGCCAACCCCGAAGGGCTCCGGAGTCCGCTCGGGATCGCGCTTTTTTCTATAAAGATCAAGGCTGGAAACTTCCACCAGCTGAAAATAACCCATGGATTAAAACGGATCAATTTGATAAATTCGTTTTTAAAGGAGGTGCCCTTATGCCACCACGTGCAGTCGGTTCCGGAGCTATTTCTTTTGGCCTTGTTTCGATTCCCGTCAAGCTTTACACCGCTGCTTCATCCGAGTCCCCCAGTTTCAATCTGCTGCACGCTAAATGCGGCAATCGCATCCGCCAGCAGCGCTTCTGCCCGGTCTGCAACGAAGTCGTGGAGCGCGACGATTTGGTCAAGGGCTACGAATTCGCCAAGGATCAGTATGTGAAAATCTCCGATGAGGAACTCAAAGCTCTGGAGGGTGAAGCTTCCAAAGCCATCGAAATCGCCGAATTCGTCCCCCTATCCACCGTAGACCCGATTTACTTCGAAAAAACCTATTACCTTGGCCCGGACAAGGGCGGCGACAAACCCTATCGTCTCCTGGCGGACGCCATGGGCGAATCCGGCAAAGTCGCCCTGGCAAAATTCGTCATGCGCGGCAAAGAAAATCTCGTGCTCATACGCTCGTCGCAAAACGGATTGATGCTGCATACAATGTATTTTGCCGACGAGGTGCGAGACTTCAAGGAGATCGAGAAGGGTGAATCTGCGAAGATCAGCAGCGCGGAAACGAGCCTGGCGAAACGTTTGATTGATGAATTATCGAACGACCAGTTCAAGCCGGAGGCCTACGAAGACGAGTACCGCCAGCGGGTTTTGGATCTCGTCAATACCAAGGCCGAGGGTAAAGAGATTACCGTTGTCGAGCCTGGAGTCAAGCGCGCCCAGGTTATCGACTTGATGGAGGCTCTCAAGGAAAGCCTCGGAAAGAAGCAAGCCAGAGAAAAAAAGCCGGCTATCCAAGCTAAACTGCGTGAGCCTGAAAAAAGCAAGAAAAAAGCCCAATCCTCTAAAAAATGAAACGCTTCACCACCAGCGAGGTGGGAAAACTGCTCAGTCTTTCGGAAAGTCGTATCCGTTCGTTCGTGCGGGCGGGTTTTCTCTCGCCCGGCCGAAGCCAGAAGAAGAGACTTCAGTTCACCTTTCAAGATGTGCTTTTTCTAAAGACCGCCAAAGGTCTTTTGGATTCCCGCGTGCCTCCAAAGCGCATTACCCGTATGCTGTCTTCTCTCAAGCGACAGCTCCCCCGGAGCCGTCACCTGGCAAGCATTAAGATTTACGCGGACGGTAAACGCGTGATCGCCTGGGACGGAAACGCGCGCTGGCAACCTGACTCCGGTCAGTTTCTTTTCAATTTTGATGCTTGCGCCATGGTACCGACGGCTCAGATCTCCCCAACTCGTGATAAAGCGCAGGATGAGAACTTGAGCGCGGAACACTGGTTCAACGTTGGCGTCGAATTGGAAAAGACATCACTCAAGGAAGCACAGCGCGCCTATCACATGGCTCTAGAAATCGACCCTCAGATGGCGGAAGCACACCTCAATCTCGGCAAGCTTTACCATGACACGAAGGAACTGAAAAAAGCTGAGGCCCATTACCGAGCGGCTCTCGACAGCGCGCCGGAAGATCCGGCGCCGTGTTTTAACCTCGGTGTTTTGATGGAGGATATGCATCAACCGCATAAAGCACTGGACGGCTATCGAGCGGCGATCAAGCTGGATCCGTCATTCGGCGACGCGCATTATAACCTCGGCTTGTTGCTTGAAACCCTGGGTAAGAAATCCGAAGCGTTTTCCCATCTGCGGACGGCGCGAAAAATTTATTTGGGTAAATAGGAAATTGAGAATTAAAGGGGACAGGCTACTTTTCCGGCCGATTCATTTTCACAAGGGAGCCATAAGTTTACGCCAGCTTCTCATCCGCTGTTCGTAATTTTTTGCCACTTCGAGCAACAATATTTCTTCCGCGCCCCCGCAGTCATTTTCCCGTCTGGAACGTGTTTTTCACCCGCTATTTCGTCCCCGTGAACACAAACCGGCTCAAGCAAAAGAACCATTCACCCTCCGCCGTACGCGAGCGGAGATCTTCTTCCCACGCAGCAACCTCTCCAGCAGGCACGCCGTGCTTGAGGGCTAAGTCACGGGTAATTCCGATAACGCTGGCGCCGTAGGAACTAGGATCATACCGATTCTCAACGATGGAGAACGTTCGCACATCGGCGAGCGTCAAGCCCGCGGCGCGGAATAGCTTATGCAAATCACGTGGGAGATAGGCATGGGCAAATTGGGTCTCTGCCCGAGCGGAAATCATACGGCGGGTGAAAACGGGGTCTTTCGATTTCCATAGGCACATATCCCAGTCCGATTCGAGTACGAGCAACCGACCGCCTTTCCGAAGCACACGTGATACTGCGACGACGATTCTGGGACTGTTCCGGGATTCGACTCCCAGGCGCGTTGATCACCGATCGGACGTGCCGGTTCTCGGGCGCTCCAGTCGCGGGGTGGCTTCCGGCACGTTCGCGTCTTTCAATATTCCCTGCCTTCTAAAAACGTTCAATAAAAAGTTTTGGCGTAGCTTTGCCGTGTCGTCAATCGTGTCCTCCGCCGCTTTAAGCGTCACGTCGTTGTCAGAGACATCGGTAGCCACGTTGTCGGTCACCAGGACCGCGGCATAGATGTCCGTTTCGGCGCCCCGAGGCGAGGCATGGATCGCATCAATCACGTGATAGAGTTCTTGGTCGACCGTATTAACTCGTTGGCTCTTGATGTGCTTCGCCCATTCGGTTGTTTCCACCACCACGCTTTCAACCGACGCATGAGTGGATTGCAGGCGGACGAGACCCACGGCCCGGTTCCGAACCAGATGAATGAGAGCGCCTTGGCTTTTTACCCTGGGAAAGGGATCGCCGTTCATGAGGCTTGTCGGTGCCACGATCTTGCCGACCAGCTCGGGCGCATCGATGGCGCCGGCGCTACCCAGGAAGGTCACCAGCGGCCGAGAATCAGGAGAGCTGTCGTAGATCGCTTCCATGAGATCGCGGGAGCGGCTGGCAAAAATCCGGTTGCCGTTAATCGAGATCAAAAGTACCTTCTTGCCGTTGACGTTCGGGTACCAGAGGGCTCGCAATGATTCGTCCGAGAAGGTCTCCGGTCGTGCGAAACCCATATCGCCCAACATCAAACTCGCATCGCCCATGAACCCGATCACGACGACATCAGGATTTCGAATGCCGTATTTCTTGAAGAAGGCGAGATATTCACTGCGAGGAGATACCCGAGACATGTATACTTTGAGCGAATCGTTGAACGGTCGCAACCGTAGACGATGCTTGCGCTTGATGTCTTCGTCGGCGTATTTCGCCATGTAGAGGAGCCGAATGATGGTTTTTAAAGCGACTTCTCTGCCGTTCTGCCCAACGACGATATAGTCCCACTTGCCGCCATCGAGACGCCCCGCGAACAAGCGAATCTCGCCCGGATCTCGGTTTTCTGCGAGCGGCGTCACGGAGAGATATTGACCTCGTATGTGAGCATGCACATCAGCCTCCAGCCCGCCGTAGAACAATACCCTTTCCGCTCCCAGAAAGAGTTTCTGATACTCACCGAAACGTCTGAAGCCGTACCACTTCTGATCCAATACCGCGCCCTCGCGCTCGTTTTTCTCGACGAGTCGTTCCGCATGGCCGATGATTTCACGGGTTTGGTCTTCAAACGAGACTTCCGGCTGGGACGCGACGTTTCGGATCTCGTCGCCAGGTGGCTGCAAACCCTCGGGTCGTATGCCGCAGGAGAGCGCAAGCCCGAGAGCTAGGATGGCGAAAGCGTTAACGAGTCGTCGTTCCATGGGGTCCTTTTATGCGCAAACAAACTGGCTACTTCGCCACGCACAATTAGCCGGTCAAATTGATTTAGGCCTTGCTCGACGCTACGCTTGGGATCTAAAGGCAAGAGCAATGCCAGAGACAGAACCTACAGGGGATGTAAGGCAAGCTAGAGATTTAACAGAGAAACTTTCGATAATGGGCTATCGAAAGTCAGGAGTTTAGCGTAAACAAAGTAGTCATCCTGCTACGCCGGTAGCAGAATTGATTCATTGGAGACCCATCGCAGACGGATCTTGCGCTAGGATTGAACTGATGGAGCATAGGACTAAACCGCTTCGCGGTGGGGGGAGCGGCCGATCCATCGATGTACTTTCGGTAATCTTCCGGGTGTTATTTTCTCACCGATCTTTCCTTTGACTATTCTCCTGACGGTAGTGATAGCTTCCTTGAATCAATTTCGTCCGATATACAGTTGACCTTCTGACTCCAGAGTTTGCTGAATCTCCCGGCGACTCTCTTCACTGAGTCCAAGAGGCAGATTATATTTCTGACGGGTCTCAGGTTCATCAACGACGAGCGCAGTGGCGTCAACTTCCACAGCAATCTTTGCGGCAGTTGGTGCGGTGGGATCAAGCTGAATCTGCCCGCTATACTTGGTCGCGCGCACAACGTGATCATGGGCAAGCGCGGCGCCGACGCCGGTTTTGAATAGCTGTACAACCAGTTTACTACGTGCGGGATCGATAATGTACTGAGC
>DATBLC010000318.1:0-8168 GCA_036555515.1 Binatia bacterium | reverse complement strand
AGGCCCTGCCGGCGGGCATTTCCACCTATGGAGAGGACGGGGTGGTGGCCGGCAAGGCAGAGAACCATTGACCGCGATCGGAAGGGCTCGCCTCTCGGTCGCACACTCGCGACATAGTCTCTAAATAACGAACTCATTAGTAAAACCAACGGAGGTGTTTCCATGCGACTGGTCGAAAAGTTTCTCGTCCCAAAGGCAACCGGCAAGGGATTTCTCGTTAAAAAAGGCCAGCTGCTGAGGATTTCACAGCCGGATGGACCTCAGGTCGTCGATTTTGACGCTTTTAATGCCGATAATCCCAAAGAATATCTTGGTTCCTCGGTTACCAGAAGGGAGGAAGGGATTCACGTGACCGTAGGAAACAAGCTTTGGACTTGTCCGCCCTGGGAGCGTCACATGTTTACCATAGTGGCCGATACCGTCGACCATAAGCCTTCTCCCAGCGGCGCCCGATCGCATGATTTTTTGATGGGACGGTGCAGCAGAGCGCGGCGAAAAAAACGCTGGGGTACAGACACGCCGGGATGTCAGGAGATTCTTGCCGGAGCAATCGAGCCTTTTGGTTTGACCGAAGACTACGTCCATGACCCTTTCAATATTTTCATGAAGACTGGCGTTACCAAGGATAGCATTTCTTTTTGGGAACCATCGGATGCCGCCAAAGGAGACTACATCGACCTTATTGCCGAAATGAACTGCATTGTCGCCATCTCGGCCTGCCCAGGGCTGTCCAGCGGCAACGGCTCATTTCCGGTTGGAATTGAAATATTCGAGGAGAACTAGGAGATTATGAATGTCTCGGTATCCCAAAGGTCGAAAGGAGCAAACAGATGAAGCTGTGCAAGCGCATTTTTGCACGTAGTTTGATACTGAGTTTCTCCGCGATATTGTGCGGCAACGCGGGACTTTTTCTTCAACCGGCACTGGGAGCGAGTGAAGAGCCGTCGAAAGCCCTCAGCGGCAAAACGATAAGAATAATCGTGGGCTATAGCCCCGGAGGCGGCTTTGACACTCTCACTCGCATCGTCGCGCGCCATCTTTCGAAGCATCTGCCTGGTAATCCAAACATTCTTGTATCCAACATGACCGGCGCCGGCGGCGCCGTGGCTCTCAACTATGTGTACACGCGCGGAACTCCGGATGGGCTGACGTGGGTTTCATCCGATGGAGCGTTGGTGCTGAGTAAAATTTTGGGCTTACCGGGACCGGATTTCGATGTAGAGAAGTTTCCTTGGCTAGGAGTGGGACAAACCGATCACCAGGCATGTATGGTGATGACTCGGACGGGTATCACTACGGCCGAGCAATTTCTACGTTCTCCGACGGCCATAAGACTTGCGTCTACCGTTCCGGGGGATTCACCCCACATCAGACCGGCCATCGCAGCCGAGGCCGTGGGCGCGAACTTTAAAATAATTCAAGGCTACCCGGGTACTGCTGACATGCGCCTTGCCATGCAGAGCGGTGACGCCGATGCCGCTTGCTGGGGTTGGGAGTCAATGAAGGTAACCGCTGCGGATATGCTGCAGAGGAAGGAAGCCATTCCTATCCTACAGATTGGCTTGGAACGGCATCCAGATCTTCCGAATGTTCCAAACATCCTTGATTTCCCCATGTCTAACGACGCCAAGACGATGCTGCGCTTGGTGGCGGCTCCAGGTGCGATCGCCAAACTTTTTGCTCTATCCCCGGGAACACCCCAGCCCCTGCTGAACGTATTGCGAAAAGGCTTTGGCGATACGCTCAAAGATCGTGAACTGCTGGCTGACGCACAAAAGAGCAAAATGAAAATCTCCTATGTAGCCGCCGAGCAGGTCACGAAAATTATCAAGGAAATGAATTCCACCTCGCCGGAACTAAAACAAAAAGTGGCAAAAGCGGCGCGACCCGGTTAGACATTTGTCATTGCAAACCCGCGTCCATTGCCGAATCAGTTGAAGGTTGAGGTAGAATTTTGTTTGAGGCGCTAGTCACCGGCCTTCTAGGCGTGCTTCAATGGTCATCCTTCAGCTTCATGCTCATTGGCATTGCCATCGGTCTCATTGTCGGCATCATGCCGGGCCTGGGGAGCGGAACAGCTTTAGTCCTTATGTTTCCGTTCGTCTTCCGGATGGAGCCGGTGCAGGCGTTTGCCTTTCTTTTGGGTATGGCGTCGGTGGTTTCCACCGCCGGAGATCTCACCTCTATTCTTTTCGGTATTCCCGGGGAGTCTGACTGCGCCGCCAGCGTAATCGACGGGCACCCGCTGGCAAAACAGGGGCAGGCGGGGCGGGCGATGGCAGCGTCTCTGATGAGCTCGCTTATAGGAGCGATTTTCGGAGGCTTAGTCTTAGTTTTAGCCGTGCCGCTTGTACGTCCGCTCGTACTCACATTGGGTGCAGCCGGAATGTTCATGATGGGAATGCTCGGCATTACCTTCATAGCCACCCTAAGTGGCGGCGATATGCTTAAAGGACTCATAGCCGGCGGCCTGGGCTTACTGCTGGCAATGGCGGGATTAGACTCCTACACTGCCACTCCTCGATACACCTTTGGCCTTTATTATCTTTGGGATGGCGTGCCCTTGGTCCCGGTAACCATCGGTTTGTTCGCTATTCCTGAAGTCATCGACCTTGCCGTGAAAGGCGGCAGCATCGCGCAGATTAGCTCGACTAAAATCGGCGGTGTGGCCGAGGGGATCAAAGACACCTTTAGGCACTGGCTTCTGGTAATCCGCTGTAGTGCTATCGGCGCTCTCGTCGGCATCATGCCCGGAATGGGGAGTGGAGTGGGCCAGTTTCTTGCGTACGCTCATGCCGTGCAAAGTTCAAGAAATCAGGAGCGCTTCGGTAAGGGGGCCATCGAAGGTGTGATCGGACCGGGCGCGGCGAACAACTCCAAAGAGGGTGGATCGCTAATTCCAACCGTAGCATTCGGTGTGCCGGGCGGTTTGCACTCGGCTTTGCTCCTGGGAGCTTTTACAATTCTCGGTCTGACGCCCGGACTCGCCATGTTGAGACCCGAGCAAAACCTTTCTCTCACTTATTCCCTGGTGTGGACGATCATTCTCGCCAATTTGATCACCGTCCCGCTATGTTTTCTTTTTTTGAAACAACTCGTTTATCTCACCGAAGTGCGGGGCAGCATCCTCATTCCTATCTTGCTCATGCTGATTTACATCGGCGGCTTTGTCACCAATACGTTCGGCGACATGGTCATGGTCTTGCTTTTTGGTGCTCTGGGATGGCTGATGGTTACGTTCGGTTGGCTACGCCCGCCTTTGCTGATCGGTCTGGTTCTGGGCGACCTGGTGGAAAAGAATCTGTTTATTGCCGTTGACGCTTACGGCGGATTCGGGTGGCTCACCCGCCCCGTCGTGCTGGTACTTTTAGTGATCGTGCTGGCCGGCATCATGGTGCCGATCTACCAACATTTCAAAAATCCCAAACAAAGGAGCGAGGTCGCGAGGCAGTGGCGGCTGAGCTATGGAGCCCTTCTTAGCTTTGCGATGGTCGTGGTTTTCGCTACTGCGCTATGGACCGCTCTGAGCTGGCCGCCGAGAGCTAGAATATTTCCCTTTGCGATTTTTGGTCCGATTCTGATCGTTGCGATCGCAAACTTAGTAAAAGACCTAAGGCGCCAGCCATGGGCGGAGACCCTCAAGCAGACCATAGCCGATGCCCATCTGGATGAAGCTTCGTTCCGCGTGCGCACACGTGGCATTCTCGTGTGGATCGTGGGGTTTTTCCTGGCGCTGTGGTTGCTCGGCTTTGCGCTCGGCATTCCACTAGCGACGTTTCTTTATCTCAAAGTTGCCGCGCGCGAAAGGTGGTTGACGTGTGTCGTCGTGACGGCTGGTACATGGGCTTTTATCGTCGGAGTATTCGGCCATTTTCTAGACTTTGTTTTCCCTGACCCCGCGCTGTTAAGCTTTGCCGCATACATATTCCCAAGGTAGCAAAGTCGAAAGGTTAAAACCGGGCACTACCGCTTTAAGGCCCGGGCTGAGCCCAATTGCTCCGCCAGCGATCATTGTCGAGAGGAGCTAAAAGGACTTGCCATGAACCCCCGGATTCCGCAGTTAGACTGAGGAGACGGTAAGCGAGGTGGAACCCTGGAGTAGCGAAGCCGTCCAACTGTAAAATTCAAAGTCATTTTGCGCTTTCGCACTTGTTACGAGCTTTAACGTTCCGTCGAAGCATCGCTGCTCGATGTCTGCTTAGAGGCAGACGGCATCTCCGCCACAGGCGGATCAGCCTTCGGCTGAGACTTTGCTACGGAAGGGTTGCGCCTCGCGCTTGCTGTCGAGCGCAACTGCGCAATCCGGGATGAATTTCACATCGCTTGCGATTTTTAAATGAGATCACTGCGCACCAGGAGACATTCGGTGCTGTCGATCGATCAAGTCGATCTCGATCAAACGCTTCGCAGCGATTAGCTCATCAATCGCCTGGTTCACGCTCATAAACCAGCCGACCATCAACGTATGTCTGGTCTACTTTTAGCTCTCTGATGCTGCTCACCGGTACTGCGAGGATATCATCAGACAACACGACCATATCTGCGAGTTTCCCCTGTTCTAAAGACCCTCGATTCCCCTCTTCAAAAGCGGTGTAAGCCCCGTTGTAGGTATAGACCCGAATGGCCTCAAGCACGTTGAGACATTCGTTCGAATTGAGCACCTCACCATTTTCTTCCGGGCCAAAGCGGTGGTTGACAAGGATATCCAGGCCGATCAGTGGATTATAAAGACCAACGGGCCAGTCAGAGCCGCCACAAATGATAACGCCCCTCTTGAGCAAAGATTTAAACGGAAACGCGAAGCCTGCCCGTGCTCCCCACTGGGAGTAGATGCCCTCCCGTCCCACAATTTCCATGAGTGACGGTTGAGTATTCCATATAACTTCGAGCGCGGCCATGCGGTCCATAATTTCCGGATTCCACAGATAGGCATGCTCGAGCCGATGGCGTAAGCGTTGAGTCGTGACTTGCTTTCGAGCATAGGCGATTGCATTGAGGGCACGTGAAATGCCCCTGTCACCATGACAAATCAGACCGACTTGCCAGCCGCTAGACTCGGCTTTAACCATTAGGTCTTTGGCTAATTCCTCGCTTATTCGAAAGCTCCCACGGCGCCTAGCTTCGGGGTCATTACTGTAGGGTTCGAAGAGCGCGGCCGTCTGACCTATGACACCTCCATCAATCCCAATTTGAAGGGCCCCAAGCTTCGTCCATTTGTCCCCGAAACCGGTTGCAAACCCGGTATCAAAAATTTTCCCCGCTGTGCCGTCAGGGTTCCACTTCTCGCCGCTGACGGGGTACGGACCCAACACAACACGCAGCGATCTTTGTGTCTGCAAATGAAGGCGCCGCCATGCTGCGGTCTCGATACGGTTTCGAATCGCCGCTTCGAACGCGGTTGTTACGCCGTATCGGTTAAGCTCCGCAGCGATCCATCCGTATCCGTCAATTAAGTCTTCCACCTGAAACTGAGGTATGTTGTGCCTTATGAAAACCTCTCGCGCGTTGTCCCACATCGGTCCGAGTGGTCGACCGCTAGCGTCGCGCTCCATTGGTCCGCCAGAGGGATCGGGAGTACTATCCTCCACCCCAATTCGGCGCAGTCCCGCGGTATTAAACGTCCATCCCATTCCCTCCCGATTTGCGATGCCAACCGGATTGTTCGGGGATATAGGGTCTAAATCAAAGCGATTTGGGTTACGCCTCTCAGCCAGGCGGGCTCCCTGAAAACCCCGTCCCAAAATCCATTCACCCGGTTTTGTCGCTCGCACCCGCTCGGCAAACTTCGCCACAACGTCTACAATCGACGGAGACTTGGAATACGTGCAATCTATCCAGTGACGTTGAGGCGAGTTAGTCATGTGAATGTGGTTGTCGACAAATCCTGGAATCATGGCGCGGCCGGCGAGATCGACGACCTGAGTGCTGTGCGCGATCGTTTGTTCAATATACGAACGGCTGCCTACCCTGATGATTCGATGCCCGCGGACGGCGAGTGCCTCTGCGATCTCATCTTTCGAGTTGACTGTAATTATCTTTCCGTTAAGGAACACCGTATCTGCTGCCGGCGACACAATATCAACCACCGCGTTCGGCATTATAGTTTCTCCGATCGGTCAAAGTATTTTACAGTTATCAAAAACGGTTGATACCCTTCTCTGCATCGCCGCAAAATAACAATGACTATTCCACGTTTCAACCTGACGTTCGCGCTTGACAAACGAACTTGACAAACGGCCGAACCCTATCTTATATGAAATGGTTTGCCCGCTCGACGCGCAAAGGAAGACGACCAAATGAAAAAGTGCAGCAGCCGCTTCAGAATCGAAACATTTTCTTTCGTTACAATCTTTGCGCTAACGATTTACTCATCGGCCGTTTTCTCGCAATCGGACCACACGGCGCGGCTTATCGAAGGGGCAAAGAAGGAAGGAAGACTGCTTTGGTATACGGCGCTGAATATTAAAGACGCCGACATGCTGACCAAAAGTTTCGAGGAAAAATACCCGTTTATCAAAACGCAATCATTACGATTAGGGACGTTTCAGCTGCTGACAAAGATTCAGACCGAAGCGAGAGCCCGAGCATTCAAAGGAGACGTAATCGAGATCGCCGGTGTTACGGGACATATACTGAAGAAAGACGGCGTTTTTGCAAAATACACATCGCCCGAATCACGCTTTTATCCGGATTCTGTCAAAGACCCGGACCACACATGGACGAGCTTTTTTATCAATACTCATGTTCTCGTTTACAACACTAATTTGGTCAAGAAAATTGAGCTGCCGCGAACTTTTCAAGAGATCATTAACCCGAAGTGGAGCAACAAGATTGTTATGGCTGACGATTTTGACATCTTCGGCATGATGCTCAAGGTCATGGGTCGAGACAAGGGCCTGGATTTCATGCGCAAGCTTGCGGCGCAAGGCGTTGGCCTCCGCGACGGCTATACTTTAGCGGTGCAAGGGATCGCGTCAGGAGAAGTGCCTCTGGGACTGAACCTTTATGGGACGCGAACGGAAGAGTTCAAGAGAAAAGGAGCGCCGATTGACTGGACTCCGATGGAATTCGTGCTTGCTTCGCTGGAACCTCTGGCAGTGGGGGCCAATGCGCCGAATCCGAACAGCGCGCGACTTTTTGTGGATTTCCTGCTGTCGAAAGAAGCGCAAGGTTTAATGCGTCAGCGTTTTCGCATCCCCTCTCGCCCGGACGTGCCTCCGGATCCCCCCGAGTTGACCAAGGGCCTAAATATAATTGCCACGGACCTTTCGTTAGCAGAGCAATCGAAGCAGCTAGCCGCAGAATATTACGGGATCTTCAAACCCCGTTAGCGAGCCTTCCTTGAGTTATCTGGTTAGAGGTCAGTTTATTTTGACGCTGAACGATCGCCTGGGTGTAGGCGGAATTGTTGAAGACGGGGCGATTTACGTCTCGGGGAAAAACATAGTTGAGATAGGTCCGTACAAGGACCTGAAATCAGTCTACCCGACGGCTACGGTACTCGGTTCTTCTCGATTCTGGGTTATGCCCGGATTTGTTAACGCACACCAGCACGGCAAAGGACTAACCACCTTTCAGCTCGGAGGCATGGACGATTGTTTTGAGATCTCTCGTTTTTCGCTGGAACCCCAGGCTAGCGTCGAGCCGTACATCGATAAGCTATACGGCTGCATGCGGATGATTGAAGCAGGAATCACTACCTGCATCCATTACAGCTCCAGTCGTGGGCCGTCGCTCTATGAAACCGACGTGCTTGACCGGATGCGTGCGTAGCAAGATTCGGGAATGCGTGTTTCGTTTGGGCTTGATATCCGTAATCGGAATCACCTCGTTTACGGAGATAAGGAGTTTATCAAGACCCTTCCTTCACTCCTAAGAGACAGGGTCATAGAAAAATACTCCAAATCTCGAACTTTGGCTCCTGACGCTTATTTTCCGTTTGTAAGAAAGCTGGCGGACTCGGCTGCGCTAAACGGACAGGATCGAATACAGCTTTTCTTAACACCAGCTGGACCGCAATGGTGTACTGAAGATCTGCTGCATGCGATTCGGGATGAATCTGCGGAAAGGATTTAGGGGTCCAGATTCACGTTTAGAAACAAAATATCAACGTTCTTTTTTTTCTCGCGCTTATCAAAAAACCGCGATCGAATGGCTCGATGATCTAG
>DATBLC010000317.1:0-40547 GCA_036555515.1 Binatia bacterium | reverse complement strand
GCTCGCCGGTGCAGGGCCTGATGGCCAAACCGGAGATCAGATATCTCCAGCAACTCAAGGGTAAAAAGATCGCCGTCAGCTCGCCCGGCTCCACTACGGACATCGCCACTCGCTACATCCTCAAGCGGCAGGGTTATGACTTTCCCCGCGATTACTCGATCGTCTATATAGCCACAGAGCCTGGCCGTCTTGCCGCGCTGGATGCGGGAGTGGTCGACGCCGCTTTGCTTTCCGTACCGGAAAATATCCTCGCGCGGCAGAAGGGCTTTAACGAATTAGCCTCGTCCGGCGATTTCATTGAGTTCCCGCAGAACGGCTTCGGCACCTCGACTAAGAAAATCAAAGAAAACCCCGACGAGGTCCTGCGCATGGTCCGCGCGACCCTGCGCGGGCTGCTATTTGTCTCGGACAAAAAAAACAAAGAGGCGTCTTTGGACATCATCATGAAAACCTGGCCCATAAAGAGTCGCGCCATCGCAGGTGAGATGTATGATTACATGGTGAGGGTGATGCTTCGCGATGGGACTATCAATATGAATGGGCTCCAGGCTCTGGTCGATCAACAGCGCGACAGCTCGAAGGTAAGTGAGCCGGTCAACGCGGCCCAGGTGATCGATTACAGTTTCGTTGAAAAGGCGCGAAAGGAATTGAGCGCGGGACGATAGTAATTAGTTCGATCGTCCAGAGAGAGACGTGGCTAACCGGCACCAAGCACATCTTGGATAACCGAAGTGTTTTTCAGCGGCCCTCCCGAGCATTCTGGACCAGCCATGAAAAAATCTTTTGCACAGATTGAGGACCATCATTGAGCCGATTGAGGATGCCGCCGGCGCAACGCACTAGATGTTCGTTCATGAAGCGTTGCCGCGCGCTCTTGGTAATTTCGGCCGCTTCGGAATCTCCCCGCGCCTCGGCGTAGGCTTCCTTCAAGAAAAGATAACCTACGAAGCCGGACTCTACGGCAACATGATCGATCGGCTCTTCCCGGCGCGGTTCAAAAGAGAATGCCCGATAAAAGGCGCTAAGCTCGGCCATCAACCAGCCAGGGTCTTCGAAGCCGCAGTAACTGACCTCTCTTGGCGACACGGCGCCCCCCGGTCCGAAGAGCCGGTGATAAGTTTCCTCCGTTTGATCCGGCGCGTCTTTCGCGCAATTGCCGAGCACTCGGTCAGTGACTTCGGCAGAGAGCTTTTCGATTTCGGCTCGCCATCCCTCGCGCGGGCGCTCCACAAGCAGCGACGCCAGCCGCCAGGCTGCGGCCTGGGTTAGAAGATCCCCGGTTCTGGCTTCAGCCGTGACATTCATTTTGCGCTCCCAAAGGCGAGCGGAATCCAGGCCGTGCGCATTTTTCTGGCGCCCGCTTCCTGATGCGATCCCTCCCAGACCGCGAACGCAACTTGGCTTCTTCCTCCGACTTGAGCGCCGTTTGGCAAGGGCCGGATCAACAACACGGACCATCTGCCTTGAGCGTGTTTTCCGTTGCCGTTCGAAACCGTCTTTTCCGCTGCTTGAAGCGTCCCCGGCCCTGCCGCCACCAGATCTTGCACCGGAACAGTTCGCGGCCCTGCCATCGGATTTCCCAGACTTCGCGCCGGAGCGTATCGTTTCGCCATCGCCTGCTGCTCCGGCGATCCCGGCGTGAGCGACTGCGCCTCGAACGGATAATGATCCACCTTGGCGCGCGGATAGATCGCTTGAATATCGTCCTTGCGGCCATTCACCGCAGCTTGAAAGATGGCCGACCAGTAGGTGATCTCGACCGGTTTCCCTTCTTCTCCCATTTGCGGCGCGGGAACGTCCGGCGTCGTCGCTGCAGGCAACTGAACGGCGACCGCGTCGCTGAACCGCCCCGGCCCCGGCACGTCGTCCATAGTGGCGTCGTTCCAGCTGAGAAGAAAAGCGATCTGCCGCCCATCCGTAACGGACTGCACATAGATAAAGGACGTTGAGGCCTGCATCAGGCGAGGCTCCACGATGTCTTGAAGGATCAGCTTGGCGGTATGCAGCGGAGCCTGCTCCCAGACTTTGTCTTCAACGGTCGATGGCAGTGATTTTTCTAAAACTGCTCTGACTTCAGCGTCGGAGAGCGGCGGACCCTTCTTCGCGCAGCCGGCAAGGGCGAGGACACCGATGAGAACCAACTTTCCCGCACGCACTAGACCATCAAAGAAAGCGATTCTGCGTCGTCGCCCTCCGCTACCTTCGCCCGACTGAAGTTCGCGGCAACCCCTCACCCTAACCCGCAAGGGGAGAGGGAACAGGTCCTCTGATCCTCTCTCTCCATATGATCGCAAAAGATATTTTCGGGGATCGGGGCCTTGCATCTTCATCACTCCCTCCTAGGAGATATTTGCCCGCTCTACGCTCCGCGCCTTGTCGAAGGCCGGGCGGATATGCGTCGGTTCGCGCAGGGGCACCCGAATGTTCTCCCGGCCGCTCTCATCGTAACCCAGCACCTGCTCGTCGACCCGCTTCCACTTCGCGACGATCTGCTCGGTCGAGCCGAAGAGCGTGAGCAAGCCCGTGAGGTCTTTGTCCTTGGGCGCGTTTCGATAAGTCTCGAGCGCCGTATCGACGTCCGGCCCGAACATCTGCAGGAGGTACTCCCGCGGCACGTTAACCGGCGGAATGTAGTAAACGTTGGGCTCGAGGCCGAACTGGGGAAAGAGCGGCAGCGCGACTTTCTTCACATGCACCAGAAAATCGATAGGGTTATCCGGTCGCGCGTTCTCCGGCTTGTTGATCCATCCGGCGAAGCGAATCTTGCCGATGCAGTTGACGAAGCACTGGGGCTGGAGCCCCAGCTCGATCTTGGGAAAACAGGCGATGCATTTTTCGGAAGTCCCGGTCATCGTGTTGTAGAAAGTTTTCTTGTAAGGACACGCCTTGACGCAATCCTGATACCCGCGGCAGCGCCCCTGGTCGATCAGAACGATACCGTCCTCCGGCCGCTTGTAGATCGAGCCTCGCGGGCACGACGAAAGACACGCCGGATAGGTGCAATGGTTGCAGATGCGGGCCAGGTAGAAAAACCAGGAGTTGTGCACACCGGCAAAGTGCGCTCCCTTTTCGACGCCGTTTACGCAATCGTCTTCACCGACGTTGGGATTGGCGTAATCTATGTCCTCCGGCCGCCAGCCGAACACCCGTTCCCCCGCTTCCGCCGCCTCGAAGATGGTTCGCCCCGCATAGCGCCGGCCGTCCCAGCTTTGCGCGCCGAGTTTTTCCAGCAGGTTCACGTCCCACCCCAGCGGGTAAAAGCCGTAGGGTTTGGTTTCGACGTTGTTCCACAGCATGTACTCCTGGCCCTTGCCGCTCGTCCAGGTGGTCTTGCAGGCAAGAGTGCAGGTCTGGCAGGCGATGCATTTGTTGGTGTCGAACACGGCGGCAAACTGCCGTTTGGGCCGCGTCTCCGGATACCAGTAGGACATTTCACGCCCGATCTGCCAATTGTAGACGCGTGCCATTATTCTTTACCGCCTTTCTTCGGATTGGAGGCCACTATGAACTTGGCGAACTTGCCTGACAGATATTCTTTCATTCCCTTGCGCTCATACTTGGGCCGAAGGCCAAGTGCCGCCGGACGCCACAGTCCTTTGGCGTTGAGGCCCCCGGGCTCGGCTTTGGTGATCTTGACGATCGCCTCGCGCGGCGCGCCGGTCGGGCAGTGAACGTCGGGGAGAAAACCCTTGTTGACCGAATGGCCGAAGAGATCCTTACGCACCAGGGAATCGGTCATCCATGTGGGCTTGAGCCAGCCGCGCGTCGCCGACTGGTGCGAACCGCTGCGGAACATTGCCTGATACGGACTGCGTGGATTTTTCGCCAGGCCGTCTTCGCGCGACTGGTGTCCCTCCACCGATCCCGGCGTGGCGCCGTACATGTTGAACCACATGCGCGTGACGCCGCGCGGCGTGCCGGGATAGTAACGCGCGCGGCAGAGAAGCCGCGCGAACTTATAGTCTTTTTCATTTTTCTGCCAGCCGCGAAATGGCCGATCGGCGGGATCGGAATCGATCCAGACGTAATCTCCATCGTCGATTGCCAATGCCTTGGCATCGTCGGGATGGATATCGACGTAGCCTTCGGCGGCGAATGGCTGGCGCTTATCATGGCGGTAAATATCGCCGAAGGGTCCGAAGAGCATCGCGATCATATCGGTATCGATGGGCATCGTATGCGCGCCGTGGCGGTATTTCGGCGTGTGAAAAACGAACTTGTAGCCATCTTTGGCGAGCGGGTGGGAGGTCTTCTTCGCTTCCTCCCATGACCTTACGACGTTTCGCGCCTGCCGGACTTCGTTGGAGAGGTCGTCCTTGTTGACGCCGTAGGCTTCTGGTCCTTTTGCCTTTATGAAAGGATGCGGTGCGGCAATGATGATGTTGGGCTCGTAAAACGTCGAGTCGATCGGTTCGCGGTGGACAGGCAAGTTCTCGCCAGCGTCGATGAATTCATCTTCTTCGCGATAAAATTCCAGACGTCCGGTCTTAGTGTACCAAGGCCGCGAGTCGTAAACCTGCTCGTAGCCGACCGCCTTCGGATTGGTCCGGGTCATCATGAGAGCGGGAACGCCCTTCTTCGCTTTCTCCTCCAGCTCGGTGATTTTATAGCCTTTCGTGTTAGACGAATGATCTAGAATGCGCTGCAGGTAGACTTCAACGTTCTTCTCGTCGACGAATTTCCACATGTCGGCAAAGCGCGTATCGCCGGTGCGCTTGGCCAGCGCTTTTCCTACGAGCGCCAGGCACTCGATGTCGCCGCGTGTTTCGAACGGTCGCTGGAGCGGCGTGCGGGGAAATACGGTGAGAAAGGGATTGGTGACCGAGGCGCACATGTCGGGATACTTGAGCTCCGCCCAGCTGTCCACGGCGAAGACCACGTCGGCCCACTCGCAGGAGGTCGACCACCACCATTCCTGCACCGCGATCATTTCCATCTTGGGCAAGACGTTGACGACCGTGTTGTAGTGCCACTTGACGTTGCCCAGGATCGAGTTGGCGTTGGCGAACCAGAGCGACTTGGTCGGCGTCGGCATATGCGTCTTGCCGGTGATCATGGTCTTGCCCATCTTGAGCGGGTGATCCTCGTGGTTGTAGTAGTGCGCCGATTCCGGCTTCCAGTACTGCTTCGGCCGCGCCGGTTTTGTGCCGTCGAGCTCAATGTCGAACGGGTTCTCGTTGATGTATTGCGGCACGCCGTTGAACATGGCGACACGGTAATTGCCGGCGTAGGAGCCGATGTTGCCGGCAATTTTTCCGATGTTGCCGGTCAGCGCGGCGAGCAGAAACTGCGTCCGGTCCTTATTGTCATTGTTGAAGAACTGATTCGGTCCCATCCCGATCGCAAACAGCGTCGTCCCTGGAGCTTTGGCGATCTCCCGCGCCAGGCTTTCCACGGCTGCCGCGGGCGCCCATGTGATCTCTTCGGTGGTCTTGGGATCGAAGTGCTTGGCGTACTCGAAAATCACGTCGAAGATCGGACGGCACGCTACCTTCTTGCCGTCCTTGAAGGTGACTTCGATGGATCCTTCCAGCAGAGGATCGGCCAAAGGCGAGAATTTTCCTACCTGATCGCGGCTAATCCCTTCCGGTTTGGCGGTCTTTCGATTCCACCAGACAAAATCGCCCCAGGACTGTCGTAGCTCGTCGGCGATCAGCATGTCCGTTTGCGCGCCCGGCGGCGGCACTTTGTCTCCCTTGGCCAGAACCTTCGTCTGGTTTTTCAGTGCCGCCGGCTTGGCGCCGAACACTTCTTCGGCGCGCAGCAGCTTTAAATTGTCCGCTCGAACCAACAGCGGCAAATCGGTGAAGCGCCGAACGTAATCGGCGTCGTAGAGTTTGTCGCGCATGATCACGTTGCACAGCCCCAGCGCCAGCGCGGGCGTGGTACCCGGGCGCACGACGATCGCGTCGTCGGCCTTGGCGCTCGTCGAGGAATACTCGCAGGCGATCACGACGACTTTCGTCCCCTTCAATCGAGCTTCCGTCAGCCAATGCGTGTCCGGCATTTTGGTCGTAACCCAATTCATTCCCCAGACGATCACCATGCGCGCTTGCTCGACAGCGTGGAGATCGAACTCCACGGTCTGCTGCCCCGTTACCATGGGATGGCCCGGGGGAAGATCGGTATGCCAGGAATAGTTATCCCAACCCCGTCCGCCCAGGGCGTCCTCAGGCTTCACGCCGCGCAGTTTGTGATCGAGGAGCGCCATCGAATTGGCCAGCCGGTACATGCCGAAGACCCGTGTCATTCCCAAAAGCGGCATGCCGCCGCGGAACTTGAGCACCTGGGTCCCGGCGCCCTTCGTCGCCTGGACGATTTCTTCATCGTATCCTTGCTGCAACAGCAGCTTTTGTCCCGGCTCGCCGTTGTAGGTCGTGGCGATGTTAATAAGAGCGGCGGATACTAGCTCCGCGGCTTGCTCGTGCGTAACCCGCAACCATTCGTCGCGTGCGCGATTGAAATATTCTTTCGGCGGCTTGCCGTCTTTTTCGCGCGGGAAGCCTTTGTCCACCCAGGCCTTGAAGCCCTTGCGCACCATCGGATGGCGCACCCGGCGATCGCCGTAAAAGCGGCGCGTCAGCGCCAGACCCTTCTGGCACACGCGCGGGTCCCAGCGATGCGTCACCTTCGAGCCGTAAAGGTCGGTCGCCTCGCCGTACTTCATCGTCGGGCCGATGCGCGTCACCACGCCATCGCGCGTGTATGCGTTCAGTATGCAGTTGTGGGTGTCATTGGGAGCGCAGAGAAACGTGAAGCTCGAATCGGCTTTCCAGAGATCACGGTAGGTTTTTTCCCAATCGCGGTTAGGATATACGGCCAGCGGATTTTCAATCGCTTGCAAACCCCACGCCTCGCTCGCCGACAACGCGAACGCCGAAAAACCCGCGCTCCCCAGCCACGCCAAAAACTCACGGCGGCTGACGTCCTTCATTTTTTACCCTCCCATGTGCGGATGAACGCGACGACCGATGCGATCTCCGGGTCGGTCAAAGTTCTTTGCGTCGACGAACCGGCGCCAAACGCGGCCATCGAGGTTCCAGTCCGGCCGTTTTGAATGGTCTTCAAGAGATAAGTGTCGGTCGCGAGATCGAGCAAGACCCGGTTGTTGAGCGCGGGCCCTTCCTTACCTTCTCCTCGGTCACCATGACAGTTGGCACACGCCGAGGCATATAACCGCTGCCCTTGCACAACATCCCCTTCAATCCAGCGACGTGCCTTGTCATCCGCTTCATAGGCCACGTTGCCCAGACTGCGCATGTACGCCACCAGCCGGCCGATCTCCTCTTCGCGGAGCCCGCCTTCTTGCTCTCCCCAGGCCGGCATCCGTCTTCCGGGCCGGCCGCGTTTGATCTGCTCCCTCAAGAAATCATCCGAGACCAGGCGAAGAAAATCAGCGCTTCCGACGGCCGGAAATGCGGGCAAACCGGGGTAGCGCATTCCCTCGCCCTGGGGACCGTGACACGCGGCGCAGAAGGTTCCATATAGCGTCTCCCCGTCAGTCGAAAACTCTCTCGCACCGAAGCGCTCGGCCCGGATGCGGTCTTTCGGCCAAAGAGCTTCTGGATAGCTCCGGCGGCGCAGAGACAGCATGTACAACGTCAACTGATCGATGTGCCGCTCGGTCAATCCTAGCTCGGGCATGGCGGAACCGTGCACCACCGAGGCGGGGGCGCGAAAATGCTGCTTCAGCCAATTCGCCAGGGTCCGCTCGCCGGGCACCTGAGTAAAATTCAATTGCCCGGGATCTCTATTCCCGACGGCGGTCAAATCCGGTCCGTCGTCGCCGCCGACGCCGCGCACCTTGTGGCATCCACGGCAACCCAACGAATGAAACAGCGCTTTGGCTTCCACCAGATCGGAGGCGCCGACACGCGAGCGGAGATATTCATCGAGATCGAGCCGCTCCGCCTCGGAAAGCTCGCCGAACGCAGCGGCCCAAGGACCGGTAGCCGCTTTCTTTTTTTGTTCGATGTGCCGCTCGTACCAGTTGTCTTTGTATCCCGTCACGCCCACGCGCGAGAGATCGGGACCCTCTTGTCCTCCCGCCCCACCCGGGCGCAGCGTCCCGCCGCGACCGTCCAGCTTGTGGCACGACAAGCAATCGGCTTGTTCGAAGCGCGCCTTGCCATTCGCGAGCCGCGCGAAATTGGGAACGCTCAAGTGCGTGTGGCAGCCGCCGCAGCCGGCGTATAAATATTCTTTAGCGAGCATCGGCTCCGGCCAATGCTGGACGGCGCCGTGCGCATCCGCAGTGTCGGTGGCGCGCCCTTGACCGCCGTGACAAGCCGTGCAGCCGAAGGAGGCGGGATCGTGGACGACGTTGCTGTGGCGACCGAAAAGCCGGTCGCCTTCGATACCGCTCTCGCCCGGCGCCATGCCGACGTGGCAGCTGACGCAGCGGTCCGTCGCGCCGACTTCGCGGCTGACGATCTGCCTGAGCTGAACCGAAAACGCTTCGGCCTGCGACCCCGGAAGCCCCGCGCGAATCCGCTCTTGAATCACGCGCCAATCGCGGAAGAAATGTTCATAAACCGCGGCGCCCAGCAGCACCGCGAGAGCGGCCAGGCTGGACCAGAGCAGCAGATGTTTGTTGGCTTTCATCTAAGCAACTCGCGCATTATCAACCCAACGCCTTGAACGGTTTGAACGACTTGAACGCATTGAACCTCTCGCTTCTAATGTCCCGGCCACTCGGAAGGCGACCAATAAAAATCCCAGTTCGGCCCGCGGAAATAGGTTCCGATCACGGTGAGGACGACAAAGCCGCAGACAAAACAGGTGAACAGGGCGAGCGCGCCGGCTCGCGTCGAGTTGTATTTTTTAAGACACCAAACGGAGTAGCCGGCATACGAAGCCGTAAGCAGCGTCCCGGGATTGATCAACGTAATCAGGAGCTGAGGCGTTCCCGGCCACCATTGCCGAATCCAACCGAAGTAAATGACGAACGCTTCGATGGCCAGCACGGCGGCAAGGCCGAACACGGCGCTGCGCGCGACCAGCGGCCATCCTCCCGGCCCGCCGAACCACACTCCGGTCCCTTCGGTTTCGCGATCGAGGTATGGAATCAAGCCGAGGCCGATCAGCACGATCACAGGTATGCCGATGCCGCCCATGAATGCGGATTGCGAAACCAGTTCTTGAAGCCCGAGAAAATACCACGGCGCCTTGGCCGGGTTCTCGGGGACAGCCGGATTGGCCACTTCTTTGAGCGGAGCATCGAGGAAAATCGCGAGCACCACCGAGAGCGCGATCGTCAACATGAATACCGCGGCTTCGCCGATCATGAGATGGGGCATGGAAGGCACCGTCTGTTCCGGCCCGCTCCCGACATTCGGAGTTCGGCCTTTGACGATCGCTGCCAGGCTGTAAGTCTTCTGCGGCGCCTCGGTGAAAACCGGATAGACTCCCGACGGCGGGCCTAGCCGCCGGTCCGCGTCGTGTGGCCGCGCCAGGCCGCCGTCTTTGCGGATGCGCCAGAAGTGCACGCTCATGAGAATGATTAGAACCAACGGCAGAATCATCACGTGAAAAAGGTAGAATCGGATCAGCGCTTCTTCGCCGACCTCTTCGGAGCCGAGCAGGATCAGTTTCTGCAGCCCGCCCACGTCGAACCACTCCGTCACGCCCAGCGCATCGGTCACTTCACGCGGCGACTGCGCGATGTTGGCGCCGATCGTGATCGCCCAGTAGGCGAGCTGATCCCACGGCAGCAGATAGCCGGTGAACGAGAGGCCGAGCGTGACCGCCAAGAGCCCCATGCCGATCACCCAGTTGAACTCGCGCGGCGCGCGGTAAGCGGCGGTATAGAAAACCCGCGCCATGTGCAGCAGAACAATCACGACCATCATGTTGCCCGACCAGCGGTGGATGTTACGGATAAAGCGTCCGGTGGGAACCACGAACTGGATATCTTTGATCGAGAGGTAAGCGACGTCCGGATAGGGCTTGTAATAGAACATCAGCAGCACGCCCGTCGCCACCAGGACAAAAAAGCAAGAGAGCGCCGCGATGCCCAATCCCCAGGTCGTCGACCAGCGGAGGCTCCAGCGGTGTGCGCGTACCGGATGCAGGTGGAGAAAGACGTTGCCGAAGACGGCATTGGAGCGCGTCCGGTCCGACCGAACTGTTCCCGTCCGGAACATTGTCTCGGCAAAGTTGCGGGGGGCGGCCTTTAGGTTTTCGATGAAGCGGGCCGACGCCGGTTCATCTGTCGCGTGCTGTTTTTCCGCAACCTGACTCATACATTCACCGTCGTGCCGATCGCCACGATTTTGCCTTCGTCGATCAAAAAATTATCCCCGCCCGCATGCTTCACTTCGAGCCACGGCAGTCCCTTGGGCGCCGGTCCTTTCAAGACCGAGCCATCCTTGGCGAATTTCGAGCCGTGGCACGGACAGTCGAAACCAGCGTCCGTCGCTTTGACGATGCAGCCGAGATGCGTGCAAACTGTGGAAATCGCGAAGACCCCGCTTCCTTCCTTATATATAGCGACGGAGCGGCCCGCCGGGATATAAGCCTGGCCCGAAGCCCAAGAAGCCGGCAATGTCACGCGAAATTTCTTGGACGGCGATGGCAGCACCGCCGCCTTTGGCAGGCGCATCGCGCCAAGAAATCCGAATAGCAGAGCCGCAGCCGCCGACCACCAAGCGGCGAGGCCGAGAAAATCGCGTCGCGGCATGGTTTCCGGTTCGAGTCTGGATCGGGCGGCCGTCCTGGCATCGGTCGTCATACGTTTCTCCACTCGGTTTGAAAGCTCACTCGCTCCATCGCGATCGCGTCGGCGGGGCACCGATGGACGCAGAGCGCGCAGCGAATACAGCGATCTTCGTCCTTCAAGATTGCGGAGTGCTCGTCCCGGTCCGCGCCCGCGCCGAGCTGCGCCGCGGCGAGCCTGGTCACGTCCGGCGTTGGGTCGAGGAAAGAGAGCGGAACGATCTTCAGACATTGGGTCGGACAAACGTCGGCGCATCCGCCGCAGAGAATGCAGCGGCTGCCGTCGAAGACCGGTGTCACGCCACAGTCGAGGCAGCGCGAGGCCTCGCGCATCGCCTCTTGTTGGCTGAGGCGCTTTTCAACCGAGGCTTTCGGATCTTTGAGCCGCTCTTCGGGCTCTAAGGACGGCAGCTCGACGCGCCGGATCAGCTCATAGCCGCGCTCGCGATAATAGCGATCGAGTTGAACGAAGCTCATGAGTGTCTCCGGATGGAGGGTTCGTCCCGTGACGTATTGATAGACAGAGCGCGCGGCTTTTTTTCCGGACGCTACGGCATCGATCAACAAACGCGGCCCATAAGCCAGATCGCCCGCGACAAAGACACCTTTAGCCGAACTCGCGAGCGTCGCCGCATCGACCTTCGGCCAGCCCGGCCGGAATTGCTCCACGTCGCTTCCGCCCTGCTCCAGAAAAGCAAGATCCGGCGCCTGCCCGGCGGCAATCAAAACCGTGTCGCACTTCAGAACCTGCCGGTCGTCGTCGTCGAACTTAGGCGAAAAACGGCGCTGCTCGTCGTACACGCGCAAGCACCGCTTGATTTCGAGCCCGATGACGCTGCCCCGATCGTCGCGCTGAATCGCCACGGGTCCCCAACCCGATAGGCGCTCGATCCCCTCTTCATCACCTTCGCGGATCTCCACGGTGTCGGCCGGCATTTCTTCCAAGGTTTCGAGTGACGCTAAACGAACTTGCCGGGTTCCGGGCAGACGCGCCGCGGTGCGCGCGGCGTCATAAGCCGACTGGCGAACCACGGTGCGCGCGACATCGTAAGCGACGTTGCCGCCGCCGATCACAATTACGTTCGATCCCAACGGCAGACTCTCGCCGAGCGCGACGGCGCGAAGAAAATCGACGCCGCCAAAAACGCCGGGGCCCTGCTCGCCGGGAAGACCCAGCGCTCTCGGGCGCTTCGCGCCCACCGCGATGATCACGGCGGCGAAGCCCGCGCGCAGAGACTGAAATGAAACCTCGCGACCTATTTTTTTGTTACAGCGGATTTCGACGCCGAGCGCCTCGATGACCGAGACTTCCCGTCGAATCAGCTCGCGCGGCAATCGATACTCCGGGACACCGACGGCGAGCATTCCCGCGGCTACCGGCTCCAACTCGAAGACTACAGGTTTGAAGCCGAGAAGCGCGAGATCGTGCGCTGCGCTGAGTCCCGCGGGACCCGAGCCGATGATGGCGACTTGTTCGCCGTTCGCCCGAACGAAAGTTCCCTGAAGGGCGGCGCGAAGTAAAAACGCCATCTCTTCGGCGTCGCCGGCAACAGCCGGCATATGCCCGCGCAGAGCCTCGAGAATTTCGCCCGCGGGTCGTGCTTCCGCGCCGTGCGATTCACAGACGAATCTTTTGAGAGCGCGGATCGCGATCGGCCGGTCGATTGCGACAAAAGAGCCGTCGTCATCGGTGCGCGGAATTTTTCCGCGCCGGCACGAAAGCTCGCAGGGCGCGCCGCAGATCCGGCCGCAAATCGAAGCAAACGGATTCGGCCCTCTGGCAATCAGATAGGCTCTTTCGAAATCGCCCGCGGCGATGGCGCGCACGTAGCCGCGCGCGTCCGTATGCACGGGGCACGCGACCTGGCAGGAAATCAGCGCTTTATGATGGAAGTTCGCGGGAACTTCCACGCGGATCGGAATTTGCGCCACCCCGCTTGCGTATTCCATGCCGCCGTTGTTGACCATCATGCTCACTTCTTTGACAGATCAGCTAATGATGTCCGGTCCAGCAAATCCCGAATCAGCTGCTCCCGCAGCCGCTTCCACTGAAAGTGCAGCGGGCAAGGGTCTGAATCAGCGCACCGCTCGTTCCAGAAAATGCACTGCTCGAAAAGATCCTCTCCTTCGACGGCTAAAAAAATATCTCTGACCTTTATTTCGTTAGGTTTTCGGGCAAGGGCATAACCGCGCACGGCTCCTCGCGAGGAAACCAAAACCCCGCTTCGGGTGAGCTTTTGGAGAATCTTCGCCAGAAAATTCTCCGGCACTCCTCCTGCACCAGCTACGTCGCGCACCATCATAACGGTTCCGAAAGGCTTCCTGGCTAACACCAGCAAACCGTCGATCGCGTATTGACTTTGACGCCCGAGTTTCAATCCCACCCCAAAAGAGTCAAAGGATCTTTTTAGTCCTCTGACTACATGAACAAGATGCATGCCAAACAAGCATGGTACGAAACCGGGAAAACTTCATGCTAAATGCACGTTTATTGCAGATTAGCGGCTGAGAACTTTGTTAACTTTGAGAAAAACAGCCCGTAAGTTTCCAGTTTTCTAGAAAGCTTAGCGCGCATTATTCATCCCGGATTCCTCAATTAAACTGAGGAGCCCGGAGCGAGGTGGAACACTGGAGTAGCGAAGGCGCCCAACCGTGAAATTTCAAAGTCATTTCGCGCTTACGCACTTCGGTGTCACGAGCTAACGTTCCATCCAAGCAGCGCTGATCGATGTCTGCTCAAAGCAGAAACACATCGACATTGCTACGGAAGGGTTCCGCCTCGCGCTTACTGAGCGCAACTGCGAAATTCGGGTCATTGTCCCAGGAAAAACCACGATACTGAAGGAGCGAACTCCGCGGCGGAATCCGGGCGGCCTTGGATTTGCTTAACCGAAACAATGTCTACTCGCGCGAAAACAACCATTGTTCAATGGAACGCAACTCAAGTGCGAATTTACCGGCAGCGATAAACGAGTTGCCATCAGCAGAAAGGATAATCGAGTGCGGAGCTTGGAAGAACTTTTGCAAGAATCATCCGCGATTCACCGCCACCAGTGCGCCGGGCAAGTGCTCGGTGTTCGCATGGCGACAGCAGGATGCCGGGAGGTCGGCATCGACGAACCCAAAAGTTGTAAGAAGCTTGTTGTCTACGTGGAGATGGATCGCTGCGCCACAGATGCCGTTCAAGCGGTCACCGGCTGCTCTCTAGGTAAGCGAACGCTGAAATTTCTAGACTATGGCAAGATGGCGGCAACTTTCGTCAACACTGAAGCACGGCAAGCCGTTCGCGTTTTGGCCAGAGACGAGGCGCGGGCGCTCGCGCCTCGCTATGCGCCGGATGCAGCGAATCCGCGTGAAGCGCAGAAACAAGCCTATCGAATCATGCCGGAGGAAACGCTTTTTTCCATTCAGCCCGTCTCCCTTCAGGTGCCGGAGCAAGAAATGCCGGGCTACCGCAGCGCGCGGACTCAATGCGAAACGTGTGGCGAAGGCATCAATTTTCACCGCGAAGTCGCAATTGGCGGCCGCATCCTCTGCATCCCATGCGCGCGCGGAAGCGTTTTGCCGAGTTCCGGCCACGTCACGTCGTCAAATGCGGATCCTAAGGTCTTACTCATCGTCGGATACAAAAAAGTTGGAAAGACGGCGTTAATCGAGAGACTCATCCCTGAACTCACAGGCCGCGGCTACCGCGTCGGCACCATAAAGCATCATCACTCGGTATTTCCTGTCGCCGTCGATACCCGCGGCACGGATACTTGGCGCCACCGCCAAGCGGGGGCGAAAGCCGCCGCCTTGATCACGCCAACCGATGTCGCTTTATTCTACGACAGCGATGGGTCGCCGACACTGCAAAAAATTATCGCGAATTTCCGGCAAACCGATATCGTTTTAGTCGAAGGATTTCATCTTGAGCCACACGCAAAAATCGCTGTCGTGGGCAGTGGCCATGAAGATTGGCGTCTGCGAGCGGAAGGGAATCTGCTCGCCACGGTGGGTCCGCCGACTTTTCGATCACCAGTTCCATCCTTCGAGCCGGAAAACGTCGCGCCTTTGACTGATCATATCGAGAAATGGATGTCAGGTAAGGTTTGCGTCGCGAGGTCAGTTAGTAGCACCATCTAGCCTCGTCAGTCATTCTCCTCCTATTAAACGACTTTTCTTCTCAGCGCATCGTAAATTTCTATCGCTTTGGGACGAGAAGCTCCTTCAGTTTAGATATGAGTGCGGGACTGAGCTCGTACAAACCGGCGAAAGTCTTCGCTGTTGTCGGACCGTCAATGGGGTTGATCTCCAACTGTGCCTTGTTGGCTTCGGCGACCAGATCAGCATCGCGCAGGGTTTTGATGAAAGCCTGCTGAAGAATTTGCAGTCGCTCTCGCGGAGTGCCCGGCGCAACGGAATAAGGGAACTGGTAGACATGAACGTTGTCCGCAACTTTAAGAAGTACTCGAGCCTCATCCGTTTTGGCGTAGTTGTTGGCCAGGGGAACGTCTTTCAAATCGGCATGTGGCTTCAAGGTAGCCTGCAGTACCACGTGAATCTTTCCCGACTCCATTTGACTGCGCCAGGTGATCTTGGTCGCTTGCCAGGAAGCGCAAAGGCCGTCGACTTCGCCATTTTCCACCGCCACCCGAGCCTCGGCTCCGCCCTTATATCCCTCGACAACTTCTAGCGAGAGCCCGAGCGCGACTTTAAGAAGCTTGGGAACATCCGACAGGCCCGTGCCCGGGCCGATCGATGAAATCTTCACCGGCCTCTTGGAGGCAAACCAATCGTCCACTGTTTTGATGCCGCTCTCCCGGTTGAAGTGGCAGGCCGTATCGTAACGGCCCGGTATGCCGAGCCAACCGACTTTGCGAGCGTCGAACTTGGTCGCCTCGTTGCCCATGATCTGCTGCAGGATAAGCGGCGAGGCCCACGCCGCAACCGTGAGCCCATCGGGCTTCGCTCTGTTGTACAGATGATTGGCGGCGATGATGCCGCCTGCCCCGGTCATGTTTTCAACGATAGCGTTCGGCTGGCCGGGAATATGCTTGCTGATATGGCGCGCGATCAGGCGGGTGTATTGATCATAGATGCCGCCTGGCGAATAGCCGACGATAAACGTAATCGTTTTGTCTTTATAGAATTCTTGCGCGCAGGCAGATCCGAGATTGACCGCCGCCGTCACGAGGATGCCAGTGAAAAAGCATCGTGTAACACTTTTGATCATTTTTATCTCCTCTCATCGCAACCCGAATCGGCGACTCAGACGCGAAGTTGGCGCGCTGGCGCAACCTATTCTTTGCGGACCCTACTACATCTGTTTGTTTCATTCCACAACCGCCGGGAGCTAGCGAGCGCAGATGTCTACAGTTCAATGTGAGAAATCGAGCCGGAACGTTGAACCTGAAACTTTGAACCAGAAACAGCCTTGTGCGAACAGGCTTTACAAAAACAATGGTTAGAGATAAGCGAATAGAAGCAATTTGGAAATTGTCTCGCGTCACGGGAGGACATATTCGATGGAATATACCAAGGCAACGGCGAAAGAGTGGGCCAAGGGAGTTTTCCACGGCGTCTGCAACGTCATCATCCCGAGCTATACGGCGGACCTCAAACGGCTCAACGAAAAAGGCATCCGCCACGACGTGAGGCGCAACGTCGAACTCGGCTTCTGGGGCGCGCTGCTGGTATCCGAGGCGGGGACCACCATGGCGGAAATGAAGCAGTTCATGGAGATCGCGGTGGACGAGGCCGGAAGGCGCCATCGATTCTTGCTTCATGGCACCTTTGATACCGCGGATGATATCGTTCAGATGGCCAGAGATGGACAGGCCATTGGCGTGGACGGTTTGCTCCTCGGTCACCCGAATTCGTTTTATCCCAAGGACGCGGATCAGCTCTATGAATACCTCGCCTACGTTTGCGACCGCACGGATCTCGCCACCGTGTTATTCGCCGCGCATCACTGGAATTTTGAGAGACTTCATCCCAGCGGCTACCCGCCGCAGGCTCTATTGCGGGCCGCGAACCTTCCCAATGTCGTCGCCATCAAGCACGAGGTGGGACGGCCCGGCCTTGGTGGCGCCTACGAGTTTTGGAAAATGATCCGGGATAAAGGGGTGCTTTTTTCCGATCCCCTCGAGGCCAACTCCCCGCTCACCGTGGAGATGTTCGGCCAACAATGGATGGGGACAAGCAATTACGAATACTGGGGCGGTATGGTACCGCAGTATTTTAGGCTCCTGCGCGAAGGCCAGTTCGACAAGGCTATGAAGATTTACTGGCAGATTCAACCGGCGCGCGCCGCGCGCATGGCCGAGCAGAATTCTTTCGGCGGCGCCAATTTCATTCATCGCTACATGTGGAAATATCAGGCTTGGCTCAACGGCTATAACGGCGGCCCCATGCGCCAGCCGGTGATGAAGCTCAACAATGGCCAGATGAGACGGCTTCGAGAAGCGCTCAGCCGGTCCGGAGTGGAAATCGCAGAAGAAGATCCCGCGGCATTCTTCGCCGGCCGCAATCCAAGTTAGATAATCACGCATGGCGCTGTTTCTTACCCATGAAGACGTCTCGGCCAGCGTAACCATGCTGGATGCGGTGGACGCAATGGAGGGCGCATTCCGCGAACAGGCCGAGGGCAAAGTCATCCAACCGCACAGGCTCAACCTCAAGGCCGGCAAAGGATGGCTCCGCGTCGGGCCTGCGGTGTTGGAAGGCTCAGGCTACATGGGCTTCAAGGCGATGAATTTAGCTCCCGGCCACGGCGTCCGTTATCAAGTCCATCTCTATCGGATTGCTGACGGCGAACTTGTAGCCATTATGGACGCGCTCCATCTCACCACTTTGCGCACCGGCGCGACCAGCGCCGTCGCAACTCGTCGCCTCGCCGGTGGCAAGGCGACCACTGTAGGCGTGATCGGTTCCGGGATTGAAGCCCGGGCTCAACTCGAAGCGATGCACGCCCTGGGTCTCGCGCGCTCGGCGCGAGTCTATAGCCCGACACAGGCGAATCGCGAGAAGTTCGCGGCCGCTTGCAGTCGATCGCTGGCAATAGAGGTCGTGCCGGTAGCCGAGGCGAAAGAAGCAGTGCGCGGCTGTGGCCTCGTGGTTGCCGCGGTCAAGTCAAGCGAGACCGCGCTTTTGGGCGAATGGTTGGAGCCCGGAACGCATGTCAATTCGGTGGGCACGGCGCGCCCGGAGCAGCGCGAAATCGATGCGGCGACATTCCAGCGCAGCGCCGTGATCGTGGTGGACACGCGCGAAGGCGTGTTCGGCGAAGCAGGGGATGCCATCGCCGCCAAAGACGTTGTTTCCCCTGAGCAAGTCTACGAACTCGCAGAGCTGGTAACGGGCCGCGCGCCGGCGCGGAGCGACGAGAAACAGATCACGTTATTCAAATCGGTCGGCTCAGCGCACCAGGACATTGCCATCGCGGCGCGCATTTTCGAGCGCGCCCGCGAAAAAAATCTCGGCTCTGAAATCCACGGCTTTCCGGTCAAGAAGAAAAGCTAGGCAAAGATAATTTCTCGGTTTAGATTTGGAGGAGGGAGCATTCATGGGCGCCATAGACGTTGCTGAGATAGCACCGGACGTTCCTGCAGGGCTTGAGAGTGGGCTCAAGAACTACTGGTACCCCATCTTGCTCTCGGAGGACTTGACGCAGGAAAGCCCGGTAGCGATCAATTGTCTCGGCGAAAGTATGGTGGTCTGGCGTGACGCGGCCGGCCGCCCCGGCGTGCTTTTCGATCGCTGCCCGCATCGAGCTGCGAAACTTTCAGCGGGCCGCGTTCTGGATGGGCAGCTCCAGTGCGCCTTTCATGGATTGCGCTTTGACAAGACCGGCCAGTGCACATTAATCCCCTGGGAACCGGAGGAGAGCTCGAGCCAAAAGGAGGTTTCTGTTAAGGCCTACCCGGCCAGAGAGCTGGCAGGTTATATCTGGGCCTATCTTGGCGATGCGACGCATTTTCCAGCGCCGCCGCTCGAACAGGAGGTTCCGCAAGAAATCCTGCGCGACGATGCGTACCGCTGGTTCAGGATGCCGACAGAGATTTGGGACGCCAACTGGCTGTTGACCGTGGACGGTGGCGACGGGTTTCACGCGGTGATCCTGCACTCTGATACCCAGGCGGTGGAGGACAAAACATGGCGCGGCGGAAACGTTCAGCGTCCGTCCGCCAGCCTGGCAGAGCGCCGAGTTAAAATCGTCGAGACTACCTACGGCGTCCGCGGCATCGCCGTCGATCAGCAGGGAAAGCCGATCCATCACGGGCATTTATTGAATGTGAAGGGTGACCGGTTCATTCTGCCGTGCATCACCACCAACGTCATCAGCCCGGTACCGGGCGCCGAACCATACGTCGCTCGGCTCTGGCAATTTCCCCTCGATGCGAATAGAACCATCGTGCAGCGCTTCGTGGTCCAGCGCGTTACCGGGGCTGAGGCCCAAGAGCGTTGGGAAAAGCTCTTTCATGAAGTGGTCAGGCCGCGGCTAGAGGGAATCTCGCGCGAGGATGCGATGATCGCCTGCGCCCAAGGCGACCTCGTGAGCGCGCGCAACCATGAGCACCTGTTCGAGCCGGACAAGAGTATGTATGAAGTCCGCCAGCGCATCAAAAAAGCATTTCTGGCGCAGCGAGAGGAAAAACGCATAGCTCCCAGCCAGGAGTCCTTAGTGTGGCCGGTAGAGCTCCCCTCGGCAGCCGCGTAGCCCTCAACCCATGGCGATTCAGGATGACTTGTCTGGAGCCTACATGAACCGAAAAGTCGCCGCTCGTAAAATACTCGCGATTGTCACCATTTTGTTTGCCGGCTCTATTTGCCGCAGTGCCGGTCTAGCCGCCGAACAGGTTAAGGTCCATAACCCTTCCTTCGATATCAGCGTCGTCAGTCTGTTCGTGGCTCAAGAAAAGGGCTACTTTCGGGATGAAGGCCTGGAACCGCTTTTTATCCTGGCCACGCCGGGCGTCGGAATCAATGGACTCATTGCGGGCAGCTTTGACTTCAGCGCTGCAGGCGGCTCGGCGTCGACGGCCATCGCTCGCAACCTCCCCCTGAGGGTCCTGCTCATTCATACCTTCAAGCCGGGCTTCTGGATCTTCGCGCGCGAAAATCTCAACCCGTCGCAACTGAGGGGCAAGAAGATCGCCGTATCGACACTTGGGTCGCTGGTCCATACGCTCGCCAGGCTCGGACTCAAAAAGCTCGGCGTGGAAGCTGACAAAGAGGTCGTCATGATCGCCGCGGGCACGGATGAGGTTCGTTTTTTGGCCTTGAAGAGCGGCGCCGTGGATGCGGCCGTCTTCAATGCCCCCACTAGCATAAGGGCTCGGAGGGAGGGATTGAAAGAGGTCGCCTTTCTCGGCAATGAGGTCTACGGTCTGAGCGGCGGCGTGGTCACCCATGCCAAAATGATCGAGACGCGGCCGGAAACAGTCCTAAAGTTCGTGACCGGCGCAGTGAAAGGGCTCAAATACCTCGTCGCCAACCGCGAAGGTACCATTCCGATTTTGACGAAGTATATGCGCATGGATGCCGAAAGGGTCAAGGAAGTCTATGACACGACGGTCCCCACCTTTACCGCGGACGGCACCGTCGGCGAAGATTTCATGAAGAGCGAAGCGCAGATTCAAGCCGCGTCTCTGGGCCTGAAGGAACTTCCGCCGCCGGAGCGTCCCTTTGACCTGAGCTTCGCCCGCAAAGCCAACGAAAGACTCAAGAACTGGAAGCCGCAATAGCCGCAAAGATGTTCAAGGTTCAAAGTTCAAGGTTTGAACTGCAGAGCCCTCCGTCATCGTTCAAGAGAACCCGGAAGAACGGAGGAGCAGATGAAGTTATTGGAGATTTTCCGTTCGTGCTGAGCCTAGTCGAAGCATTCATAGGATTTTTTCCGCAGAATTTCGACTCGTGTCTGACATTGAACTTTGAACATTGAACTGACTTTTTGAGAAGGTGAGAAGCCCATGGCTGGATGGTTAGACGGAAAAGTAGCGATCGTTACCGGGGGCGCCTCCGGGATTGGCAGAGCTGTAGTTGAGCGCTTTATTCAAGAAGGCGCGCGGGTATGCGTCTTTGATCTCGATGCGGAGAAACTCCAGGAGCTTTCACGGCCATTGCCGAGGGGCGCCGTGGTTACGGCGCAAGGAGATGTGACTCGACCGGAGGACAATCGCCGCGCAGTTGCGGCGGCAGTGGATGCTTTCGGCAGGTTAGACGTTTTCGTCGGAAACGCGGGAGTGTTCGACGGCTCCCTCACCATCGAGGAGCTTCCAGCCGAGAAGTTAAGCGCGGCGTTCGACGAGATCTTCCACGTAAACGTGAAAGGTTATTTGCTCGGCGCCAAAGCCGCCTTGCCCGGAATTCTCAAAACCTCAGGCAACATTATCTTCACGGTCTCTAGCGCGGCGTTCTATCCGAACGGCGGCGGCCCAATTTACACCGCTAGCAAGCACGCTGTCGTGGGACTTATCCAGGAGCTCGCCTACGAGTTGGCCCCCCGAGTGCGGGTTAACGGCGTGGCCCCTGGAGGGACGGTGACTAATCTTCGCGTCGCGGCCAGTCTGAAGACTTTGGCACCGGCTCCGCTGGAGGCTCACGCACGGGAAGCGCGCAGTCGGTCGCGCAACCCCTTGAGGCTGGCAATGCATGCGGAAGACCACGTCGCAGCGTATACGCTTTTGGCCTCCGACCAAAGCCGGGCAATGACCGGCGAGATCATCCACAGCGACGGAGGCTTGGGAGCGCGAGGGCTCGCCCTGCCGGAGAATAAGTGAGCTTCTTTAGAAAAAAATCGCTAAATTCCTCGTCCCCAATACGGCCTGGTCGACGATGATCAGTCTGCTGGCAAGTTTCCAACTACCGTCAAGTTTGCGCAAACGGTCCTGGCGTTGCCCGGACATTAGGTCCACCTGCGTGGAGCTGCCGCGACTTCGGTACAGGAGGAAATAGCTAAAGGCTTTCACTTCATTTGCGTTCGAGGTGTCTTCCACGCGGATATTGGAAATGAAACGGCGCGTGCGGGAAGGCGGGTTTTCCGCCCAGGCAAAATCGGTTCCGAGCCTCTTGACGCGCAGCTCGAGGGAGCTGCGATCCTCGGAGAAATGTCCCGTTTGAGAGGCGATATCAGACTGGCCCCGCTCGCTGGTTAGGCGCAGCGGCATTTCATAGTTGATGTCATCAGTCAAAAGTTCGAGCCACTGCTTCAGACTGTTGGAATCCAGCAGCTCGGCCTCACGATAGAGAAACTCCGCCACCTCCCGCTCTAACTCAATTTGAGACATCTCCATCATCCCTGAGAAGCAGATCGAGCCAGCGCCGATAAAAGGCGCGGGCATTGGCTTCGTGAAATTTGCACTCATAAACCTCTCCGGGACCAGGAAACGAATCCATGGGCTTGCGGCCCAAACCCATCTGGTAGTTAAAGGTGACACCGGGGAGTTGGATAACCCTGCGACTGTTTTCCGTGACGTTGGTCCAGTTTTCCGTGTCGTCTTGTTCCAGCATGCCTGAAGATCCGAAAGTATGGATATAAGCCCTTTGGGCCTTTTTCTGCCACTCCTCCGGGGTATCCTTCTCTACTAACACCCACGAGGCCACCTCGATGGTATCGTATCCAATGGGCTGCCAGAGCCGCATCGTGGTATGGTAGATGGGCTGACCTTCGTAGATCATCGAAGAGATAAGAAAAGAGAGATTAGGAAAAACCGTCCCATGCGCATTTTTTACCGTCTTCAAGAGTGCAAACTGCTCAGGGCTTAAGTTCTTCTCAAATTGCTGAAGCAATGTCTCAGGCCAGATGCCTGGAGAATCAGGAACCCCGGTTCCGATGCCGATGCCATGGCCGTTACCCGCATGAATATGGTAGCCGAACTTCGCATAGGAGATGTTGGGGAAAAGTCCCAAGCTAGGCATGCACGCATGTGTGTTCGGCACGTGATAGGCATCGGAGGCGAAATTTTCCGCAGGCAGCTTCCAGTTCGACTGAACGACCCACCTCTGAGGGGGTCCTGCCACAGCCATCGCAGCTCTCTTCACGTAGAGATCGAGGTACCATTTCATCCCGTCTAAGAATTGCTCCAAAGACTCTCTTTGCCCGGGCACCGCTCCGAAAATAAGCCCATGATAAAAGCCAATCTTCATTTCTAACAAGCCAAGCTTGGATTTATCCAGCGTACCGTAGGAGTCTTTTTCAAACGGCACGCCATTGAGCTCGCCGGTGTTTTTGTAGTTAAAGCCGTGATAGGGGCATATGAAATCTGCGCCATTGCCCGAATCAGCGCGACAAACCCGCATGCCTCGATGGCGGCAGACATTTAAGAGAATACGGATCTTGTCGTCCCCGCCACGCACCACAATGACGGGATATTGACCTAAGGACCGGGTGACATAATCTCCCGGTTTCGCGATCTCCGACTCGTGCGCCACGAGCAGCCAGCAGCGTGGAAAAATGCGCTCCATTTCCAACTCGAAGATCTCAGGGCTGGAAAAGATATAGGCCGGAATCCGCCCCTGCTCAGGATGAACGTCGTGGCGCAAAAGACCGATCAATTGCCCCAGTCTATCACTCGCCGGCAATGTATCACTTTGCCGGCGTGACGATTCTGCCTTCACCATGCTTTCTCCTTTGGCCTGTCTTGAACCAGTCCTAATTAGTTCTCCGAGCGCTGTCAATCTACGAACAAGCGTGCGGCGCGGAAACCCAGCTGGCGCTCGGCCTTTCCGGCATCATATCCACACCAGTTGCCCTTCAGGCCTGACTTGATGACCTTCACCTTAGGAAGATAACGCTGGACAATTTCCAGGGTAGGTTCCTTCAAGATCGTCTGCGGCGCACATATATTGAAGGCCTCATGGCCAGAAAAATCCCGCTCGGCCGCCAATCGGCAAGCGACCGCCGCGTCCCTCACGTCGATATAGCTCCACAATGCCCCCGTTCCCCGCCACAGTGGGTCCTTTCGTTTCTCTCGCAAGCTAGGGTATTGCTCGTCCGTCGCAATGCCGGCAAAGCGCAGGCTGGCAATCTGGATCTGTTTCTTTCTGGCGAAAGAATCACACAGTTTTTCCCCCACCAGCTTCGTCATCCCATAGGGATCCTGCGGCACGAGGGAGTGATTCTCGTCAACCGGCAGGTAATCAGGCGCGTTCGGCGCGGCAGGATAGTATAGTCCGTAGACCGCGAGGCTCGAACCGGAAACAATCCTTTTTACTCCCGCTTCCACGGACGCAACCAGGACATTGTAGCTAATCGTCACGTTGCGAGAAAATCTCTCCGTGTCTGCCGCGATGTCCGGAGTCCGCCAAAGCCCGCTTGTAGGATCGAAGCCATTGGCTGTGTAGGGAAACGGAATTCGCGCCAGGTGCATAACAGCCTCGGCACCTTCAAAGACACTAAAAAGGCCCTTCACCTCTCGCAAATCCACGGCGAATGAGGGGCAGGCTTGCTCTGCGGGCACAGCCATGTCGAGAGACGAAACCTCATGACCGTGTTCTAGCAATTCTTTTATGACGTATCGTCCAAGTCTTCCTGCTCCCCCTGTAACAACTATCTTCATTGCCGTAATTCACTCCTTCAACAATCATATCCCTAATAAAACTCACAACGCCATCGTACAGGAGGAGCCGGTGGTTGTCATATCTCTCGAGGCCGCCGCAACCTCTTATGCATAATGATTCGCCCTTGATCAAGCTAGCTTCTGAACGAAATGCGGGATTTGCGCGAGATATTCCAGCATGTGATTGCAGCGTAGACGCGCTGCGTTCCCTGTGTTTTTTTCTTTTGATTGAATACATCATGTGATATTGACGGGGCGATACGCATGTCCCGAAAGCGAAGGCCGCTCGAAGACGTTTTTATTGGGTTCTAGATTCGAGGTGATGCAATGAAGTGGCTCAGATTTCTCGCGGCAATCAGTCTGGTATTCGTTCCATTTGGGCCATTGATGCCCGCGGAGCAAGAGCGATTCCACATTAGATCCGTGTATATAGCAGACCCAGGCAGCGAGGTATCGGCCATAGTCGAGCTGCCTCCTGGAGAACCCTTTCCCAAACCATCGGACTTAGAACTCTGGATTGATGGGAAGGTCGTGGCTAGCGCGCTCGAAAACCGGGGCCTCAACGTGAATATAGTGTTTCTAGTCGACGTTAGCGGTTCGATGAAGGGATCGAAAAATGATTCTCCTCTGGAGGATGCGAAAAGTGCATTATTGAAGTTCCTGGGTAATAAAAGACCGGAGGATCGTCTCGAACTTACCTCGTTCGCGGATCAATACGCGCCTCTGTCGTCATTCGATAAGGAATCTATAAAAACATTGCAAGCTGTAGGGACTAAAACCCTCCTTTACCAAGCTCTCCATATTGCTCTCGACGATGCTGCAAAAAATCGACCGAAGGATGATCCGGGGACGCGCCGTATTTTTATCGTCATCTCCGACGGTAAAGATGAAGGCAGCGATGTGACCCGCGAAGACGTAATGGCAGAATCCAAAGCCGCGCTGGTTCCGATCTATACGATATTTCGGGGAAAAACCGATCCGCCGTTCCGCGCCATACTTGAGTCATTGGCCAACGCAGCCGGTGGTGATTACTTTTTCACTCGAAATGAAACTCAACTCATGAACGCGCTTGAAAAGATTTACCAATTGGAAAAGAACTCCCTGTTAGTCAAATTCACGTACCAGAGGGACAGTGCGGCAGGCATGAAAGAGAACGCCAAGATCCAATTGAGACGGCCTGATAAATCCGCATTGACGGCCGAATTTCCAGAAAAAATCCCCGCGGCGCTCTTTGCTGCTCCGCCGCCGCAGTCTCGAATCGCGCTTTGGCAAATTGGCCTCTTATTGGCCTTGCTCGTCAGCGGTGCAGCAGTATGGATTTGGAGCCGTTCTCGAAGCCCGACGGTAGTGACCGACATCCCGCGCAGCGAAGAAATCGACACAGAACCCCCAACCATCCCACCGCCACCTCCACCTCGACATCGTGAAACAACCTTGATCGCCCAGTATTTTCCGCTTCCCACTGCCGAGCAACCTGCTGCCATACTGCGTGGAATAAGCGGCCCGGTGGAAGGGCGGCAGCATGCCGTGGATAAAGAAATCTTTTCCATCGGCGCCGGCGCGGAAAACGATCTGTCTATCGGAGAAGACGAATATATTTCCGGCGAACATGCCTACCTCCGTTATGAAAAGGGCAGTCTTTTTATTTTTGATAAAGTCTCGAGAAACGGTACTTTTGTCAATGATGATAGAGTGGCCGACACCGGCGTGGTGCTTCGCCCCGGAGACCGCATAAAGCTCGGCATGTCTACATTCGAGATTGTCATGCCTTCCGCTTGAGCGATCAATAAGATTCGTTATTCTGTTTTAGACAACAATCGCTCAAGCCGCTCTGAGTAACAGTCACGTGCGCTTATCAACACAAGAATGGCAGGTCGGTGAGTTATCCGAAACCGGACCCGTCCGCGACGAGAACCAAGACCGGATGTGCAGCGCGCGGGTAGGGTCGGGGCCACTTCATATCGTGGCTGACGGAATGGGGGGGCATAAGGGCGGTGCCCTGGCGGCGCAGTTGACCATCGACGGACTTCGGCGGGAATTGGATCAAGCGCCGCCGACCACCCCCGTTGCTACCTTGCTGCGACAAGCCTTCGAAAGAACCAATCAAGACGTTTACCGGACGGCCCACTCCGGCGATCCCGAGACTCAAGGAATGGGTTCAACGGCGGTTTTGCTCTTGATCTCCGATCGCACAGCCCATATTGCCCACGTCGGAGACAGCCGGGCTTATCTATACCGCAAAGGCCGGCTCCGTCGTATGACGACCGACCACACGAGAGCCCAAAGGATGGTAGAGGCGGCGATTTTGACCCCTGAACAGGCGCTCGACCATCCCAGCGCGAGCGTGCTCGAGCGCGCGGTTGGGATAAAACCCGCAATCGAGGTCGATATAACGCAAATACATCCGGTCAAAAAGGGCGACGGCATCCTGCTCTGCACCGACGGACTATTCGGCTGCGTCAGCGATGGAGAGATTCAAGACGTACTCAAGAGCGCTCTGCCAATTCAAGAAATCCCCAAACGCCTGGTCGAAATCGCGTTGCGGAAGGGAAGTAAGGACAATATTACGGTTCAGTATCTTCAATACGGCGAGAGCAAACAGAGCAGTACAGCAAGGATCCTGGGTTGGACGGCCGTTGCTGCCGTCGCTGCGGCCTTGCTCATCGGTCTTATCTATCTCTTCATCTCTTAACCGGCGTGCGCAGCCAAACTCGACGAAGCTGCTGAGCAACTCAGCATAAGCCGGCGGACTCACGATGAACCCGGATTCCGCAGTTAAACTGAGGAGCCCGGAGCGAGGTGGAACACTGGAGTAGCGAAGGCGCCCGCCTGTGAAACTTCAAAGTCATTTTGTGCTTACGCACTTCGCTGTCACAAGCTTTAACGTTCCGTCCAAGCACCGCTGATCGATGTCTGCTTAGAGGCAGACGGCATCTCCGCCACAGGCGGATCAGCCTTCGGCTGAGACTTTGCTACGGAAGGGTTCCGCCTCGCGCTTCCTGCCAAGCGAAACTGCGGAATCCGGGATGAATTATCTTGCAGATTGACATCGAGATCACCCGCTACGGCGGCTTTTAAGAATTGGCGTACCAGATAACGAGCAGCAATACGGCCGCTAAAAAAGCCATTATTGCTATTCTCGCCCACCTATCGTCTCCAGGAACGTCCATCCTGCCGCTGCTCGAAGGTTTGCCTAGCTCGTCCAATAGCCTGACGAACTCCGCGCAACCGGGAATGCGGTTGTCGGGATTTTTCTCCAGCGCCCGCATGATGATCTCATCGAGATCCGCAGGGATACTCGCGACTCGGCGCCGCGGATTAACGGGCTGTTTGTTGACATGGGCCTGCTGCAGGGCAAAGTCGGCATCGCCGACTCCATCCTCGTTCTTTACGAAAGGAGGACGGCCGGTCAGTAACTCGTAGAACAGACAGCCGACGCTGTAGACGTCGCTGCGATGATCGATCTTTCTTGGATTCCTGATCTGCTCGGGGCTCATATACAAGAGCGTCCCCACGGTCAGGCCCGTGCGCGTCCGGCGCTGTTCACCCATGGCGATGGCAATGCCAAAATCGAACAACCAGACCCAACCCGCGCGGTCTACCAGGATGTTGGACGGTTTCACGTCTCGATGCACAATCCCATTCCTATGGGCATAGTCCAGAGCCTGCAAAACATCTCTCACTATGCGCGTCGCCTCTTCGACGCCAAGGCGTTTGTTCGGTCGGCTTTCGAGCATTGTGGCGAGGGACGACCCCTCGATCAATTTCATGACGATGCAGGTTTCGCCCTCCGCGTCGAAAACGTCGGGGACGGGAACGATATTGGGGTGTTTAAGCCTTTGATGCCGGCGCGCCTCGTCCTGGATTCTTATCTTAAACTCCGGATCCGCGATCAAGTCGTTGGCTACCGCTTTGATCGCCACGGGTTGATTATCCCTAGTATCCCGGGCGCGCCATACACTGCCCATCCCGCCTTGAGCGATGAGATCCTCGATGACGTATTGTCTTAACTGAGATCCCCGCCGTAAGCTCATCGTTACCCGCTGATCGCGCTAGTCAATTTTTCAAGGCCGAAACCTGTCCTGCCCGTCCGTCAACTAACCGCCCTTATGCTGCAACATTTTAAATAACGACCGCTTTCCCTAATAACCGAACTCGACGGCAATAAGCGAGATAGCCGTTCTACGAGTTCCTTTCAGCCAAAGCGCCAAGGTGTGGTATTCGGGATCGAGCTCTGCCGCTGTCTCTTTGACTTTATAGATCTCCATAAAGGGTTCCCTGCGAACAATTTTCTCTTCGATCAAAACGTCCCTGACGTGCTTCCTCGAAGTTGGATCCCATCCGCCCCTCATCAACAAGAAGGATATCTCACCTTTGTTCTCCATCCCGGCGATGCGGAAACGAGTAATCTGTCTGACACTCGGCGGGATGGGAATTGCCATGGTTCCAGCCGCCCCTCGGTCACGATCGCCCGCCTCCTTGGGGTCGGGCGAAAGCGCTTCCGTAGCCCCCACTCGGAAGGCCGGCAGACCAGCTTCGGTCCCTTCCTCCGGTCCCTCTACCATCGGATCAGGGCGGAACGGCAATCTGAGCCAGCCTCGTCGCAAATCGTCATGAAGTTGCATAGCCGTGATCGAGCCAGCGGCCAACCTCGCATACTTTGTCTGGGAATAATCGATCGATTCCTCGTTCATCCTACCCTGGTCATCCAATGTAACTGTGGCAAGGATCAATCGACCGTGGGCCTCGGAGTCCTTGGCGAGCGTGACGACAGCGTAACAGTCCACGCGCTTATTGCCAGCAGTGTCTTGGGGCTCCTCATAATCGAGGCAGATGCAAACCCGGTCATGCGGCCGAAACGCGTTCAGATCGACGAGGTTAGAATCGTCAAGCAGGATATCTCGGCCGGATTCATCTATTGCCGCGCCCGGACCGATCCGCACCGTTCGGTCATGCGCCCGCGTGACGGCAAGTCCCCGTACTACGCCCCAATCATGAAGATTCAAATTGTGGCGCCGGCGCGAGTCGATATGGTATTTCTGCTCATCGAGAAAATCGTCTTCGAGCAATAGCTGTCCGTGAAAATAATTGGGCCGTTTTCCAATGGGTATCTTGATCCCGTTCATGTTCCCCTCAGATCAGAGTAGTCGTTATCATCACTCAGACTTGAAATGATTCGCTCTTTTCGTCCGCCAAGGCCCAATCAAGATCGTACGTCGTGTGGGCCGGCTTGGCCAATTCGATGACTTGTCGGATCCGCTTTTGCGATTCGTCTTGCCACTGTGCGCCTCGCTCGGCATCCGTCCCGGTGCTTGGTACACGAATCGTCACCTTAAACCAAAAGGGCCGGTCGCGTTCCAACCACGTATCCACGCCAACCTTGGCCATGCCCATTCTAAATCCGCTAAATTCCTGGTCGTCGACCCGCACCTCGGCACCCGGTGGCAAGTAGAATTTGACAAGCTCCGTCAGGTACCGCTTGGTGCCGCGCCAAGCGTAGAGCGGCACGATTTTTTCCACCAGCCGCCGATGTTGCTCCAGTGCTAGCCCGTTTGCATGGCTCAAGGCCACCCATTGCGCGAGCCAAGGCAAGAATTCATCGGGGGTTTCAAGGGCGCCAAACAGCGTGGCGATGCCGCCGATTTGCGCCTCGAGCGCCTGCTCATGCGGTTCGAAAAGTATTACTTCAAGCGCCGCGAGCAACGTGCGCAGATCCGCCGATGAGTGATACACGGCGGGCAATTGGCCCATCAATTTTCCGGAAGCACTCATGTTGGGACCTCAGTACTTTGATCGGTTGCGGACGCGTCTGCGCCGGAAGAGGCGCCGCTCGACAGACCATCGACAAGAGACGCGATGCGAATCAATTCGTAGGGCTTCAATGCGATGGCAACCAACTTTCCCGCGTCGTCGCGCACAAATCGATGCGCGCCAGGCAACAGCGCAGTGCCGAGACGCGAGTCCACACCCAACTTAGATCGTCCAGTCTGGATCCCAATGTTGGCCCGGTCATCCGCGGGCCTCGCTCCGGGCGACATACTAACCACATGTACGTCATCGACGTAATCGACGCCTTCCACTTGCTCCAACACCTCGTAAACCTCCGACAGGTACAGGGCGCGACCAAACGGCCAGCCGTCGCGCTGCGGACCGCCGCCCAACCAAGGATCAAAATATTGCCGCAATTTTTCGACCGCCCGATCTCGAGCCTGTGCCCGCACGTGCTCGGGCGCCTCCTGCTTGAGGTGGATATTCGCGCCTATCGTAACCCATAGGAAAAACGGCTGAGTCGCATGAAGCCGCGTCGTCAGTACCCGCTTGGGCTCGAGGTAATTTCGCACTTCGGCTAACAGCGCGTTGAGTCTATCTTGCTCCAGTTCGCGCGCCGGCAAGATCACTACGCTGACGTGACCCGGAGCATCGGAGTCGCGGCCCGCTTCGTCCGATGTTTCGAGGTTTCGGCGCACAAACGATCGGGCCCGAAGTACCTTTTCCATATCAGGCTTGTGCGCGGTTGCTTCCCAGGCCAGGTATTCATAATCTTCGCGGGTGACCGCCCGCTGCGGCCGCCTCAAGGCGAGCACCGCCTGCCGCAGAGCCTCATCAACTTCGGTCGATGATGCCTGGGCAAAACGCGCCTTGGCATCCGCCTCCGCCCCGTACAGCAACTGCAAAAATCGAATCTTGGTTTCCTTGGTTACTCGATTGAGCCGGTAAATGAAGATCTCAGTGAAGTAGGCCAAAAGCTCAATGAGAGTTATGCCGGGATCGGATGGGTTATGATTTGTCCAAGCCGGCGCATACCGCGGCAGCATGGCGAGGGCTTCTTCGACCAAATCGTCGTAAGTTCGGTCGTCTAGATTTGGCACCCTGAGCGGCATCGGTAATTTTCCAACCTTTTCTAAATTGCGGATCAGACTCCGAGCCGGATTCGATGTTCTCCGGGTGAGATCAAAAAATTCCCGCTCTTCAACAGATCCGGGCGGTCTTCCTCCACTCCGATTCTGAGCGAACGGATGTAACTCAAGCCTGCCACCGCCTCGAGTTGCGCATACAGATCGGATTCATGCGGCAATGCGCCAAACTCCCAGCCGCGGTTTTGTTCTCCTCCCAGCACCGGATGGAGAAATCGCATTAATTTTTCTTCACAGCGTGCCTTAACACTGGCGCCCATGTGCGCGCTCTCGGCTACCACGCTGGTTTCCACAGATATCCGAACATATTCGGGAGCCAGCACAACCAGACTCGTTTCAGCAACGCAGCGCTCGATAAGAAAGTCGCGAACGCGGCGGAGCAAAGTTAAATCCGGTCGGGGCCGAGGATCGGCGCTGTGCGGCACAACCACGACACTTACCATACCGCGCTGGACTGTGTTGCCGAGCGGGTCCCGCGCTCTATCTTCAGCCGGATAACACCTCGCTTTGGCGACAAGCGGCGAAGCGAGCTTGGCCAAGTCCTCGTAATCTTCGGCCGTAACGGCCCGGTCCCGGTGCCGTAGCCAACGCGAGCCGCGCTCGCAAAGCGACTCCCAATCCTCCAGATTTTGCCCACCGGCGGCGGCTTCCAGATTAGTCACCCTGTCGACGTAAGGAACGGTCGTGCGTAGCTGTTCAATAGTTCCGTCGGGCACATTGCCGCCCGCGCCCCCGCCGGTCTGGTAGCGCCGCAGCCGGATGTTATTTGTTCCGGCCGGAGGAATCCGGCCTTTCCTGCCGTCGCCAAACATGATTTCTCCGGTCTCCCGATCCACCACAAAATGCCGGTCCCCGTGCGTGGAAGACAACCAGTCCGCCACCTCGTGCCAGCGCACCCAGATCTGCTCGACCCGCCCCTGAGCGTCGAGCACCGTGGTCACGGCGGCGGCTCCCTCTGTTGCACGGATCCGCGCCAACTCCTCGGCGCCGGGCATGTCGGGTTCTTGAACCTCCAGGTGTAGGTCGCGCAACACCGGCGTGCGCGCGCTGCGAAATTTCTGGTCTGGTTTGCCGTTGCTTGAGCCGAGCAACTCGTTTTGCAAGGTTACAGTTTGCGTAGCGGTAACCGTATTCAGAAGCAGCCGGGTTAACTCCGGCTCGCAACCGAACCCACCTGCCGACCAGAGCACTCTTATCCAATACAGGTCACGACCGAGGGAGGTCTGCCGCCACGCCACAGCGTCTTCACCAGCCTGAAAAGTGACGACACCCGACACGCCCAACGACTCGGTGCTGTCGTTTACGCTCGCCTCTTTCCATTCTTTACCGTTCCAGTACTGCCATGTCAGCTGGGGTAACGATTGTCTGGAAGCGTCGTACAGGTAAGCGCGGCCTTTGGTCGGCGCGCGCATATGGAAGTAAAGATCGACGGCCCGCCCCGCCAGCGCATTACTGTTTTCACCCGGGACTCTAAACCCGAGATACAAAGCCTTGTTCGGTTCCAGCGCCGGTCGAAATGGCCGAAGCGAGACGGATCCTTCAACATCGTCAAGCGCGAAATTGTTGTGCGTCACAATCGCGTCAGGGTGGAGGGGTCCCACGCTCAACCACGACGTCACGGTGATCGATTGAATAGAGGGTGGCGCGAGGGTCGACGGAATGCGGCGGTAGGTTCCGGCGTCGGAAAATTCCAGCCGTTCATCCTCACCGTAGTTGCCGGCTACCAATCGGGCGCGAATCCAGAAACCATCCTGTCCGTTAACCGAAACCGCTTTGACCGATTCCGGTAATGGAAACAACACTTGGCCGTTTTCAGTCAGCGCTTCGGTATGGTCGCGACAATCGATCTCCGCCCAATGTTTGCCATTCCAACATTCCCACTTGACAACCGGACGACCCGCTTTGGTTACCCGCGGCAAAGAGTGGTTCCTTGGTCCCGAGGCGGGATTGGTCAATGTCACGTTTAGCGTGATATTGCTGCCCGGCTTGGCAAAGGCATCGCTAGCCACGTAAAAAACGTCGTTGAAGCGCGGCCGCTCGCCGAAGGGGTAAAAGTCTCGGCTAAGATCGATGGGAGCGGCGGTGGAAAACGCCGCGTTAACAGGACTCTGATCCGACTCCCAGCGGGCCGCAAGCGAAATCGACTGTATCGCTGGAAAACCGCGCAGCGCAGCGGCTTCAGCCATCGCTTCGGGCCGCGCTATGGGTTGCCGCAAACGGCAAGCCAACCAATGACCATGGCGGCCGAACAAATCATAATCCGGCCATTCCGGCAGATCGGCGAATATGACTTCGCCTGTTTGGCTGAGCCCGGAGGTCGAATCCTGCAGCGGCTTGAGAATGAAATCACCCATGGATGTTGGAATCCGCCACTCGACGGCGAGTGGGCGTCGTGCCGCTGGAGCGCTGTCGCCGATTTCCAGCTGAATCCCCAGCCAGGAAATACCCGGGCTGCCAAAGATTTGCTCAACTCGGATATAGAATTCATGCGCCACCGGTGTCTGCGCAAGAAAAGCAAACTCGCCGGGCCCGCCCTCGGGAGTAGCCAGCGCGCTCTTGTCGGAATACAAATCTTCTTGGGGATCCAACGCGGCGATTACTTCCAACGCGACATCGGTCAGCGCAAGCTCACGCGTGGTTTCGAAGACCACGGGCTCGCCATCGCTCAGCCCCGCCGCCGCGGCTACTTTAGTGTGAGCCGGCACCACGAGTGGCGCTCGAGTTGCGGGCAGTTTCTTGACCGGAATAAAGGTCAAGGGCGCCTGCGCCGGTATCGGCGGAATGCGCGAGATATTGAGCGCTTCCAGAAAAGCGAGATAATTTTTTTCCGGCACCCGGTTCAGGCGCTGAATAACGAGTTCGCAGTAGCGCGCGAATACGCGCAGCAACGCCTCGGCCATCGGGTCCCCGGCGCGGGCGTTCACTCCCAGACGGCTCCGCAGATCCTCCTCAAGCTGTTCGAAAACCTGTTGAGCAGACCGGTCATCGAGTTTCGGTGCTTCCAGCATATTCACGGAGCACCCCGGGTAAGATAAAATGGGTAAACCAAGTTGAAACGGCTGTCCGTCATTCGCACCCGGTAGTCGATACCAATCAACAACTCTTCGTCCTGCTCGCCCGATGCAACCGCCTTCACATCGAGCACTTCGATGCGCGGCTCCCAGCGCAGCAACGCTTCGCTGACGTGGTGTTCGGCCATGCCCTGGGTGGCCGCGCTGTTTGGCGCGAAGACCAGCTCATGTATTGCACAGCCAAAATCGGGACGCATGACGCGCTCGCCCAGCGCAGTAGAGAGAATTATCCGGATGGCCTGGCGAATGCTCTCTTCGTATTCTGCCATCGCAAAACGTTCTTTGCTTTCATCCCTTTCGATGGGGAATCGCCATCCTTTTCCCAAAAACTCGGCCATTCGCCTTCTCCGTCTCTATCCCCCGATGAGAACCGTCGTCTCACCTTTTACGATCTTGTTAGGCGGACCTACCGCCTCCAAGACCGTATCGCCCATGCGGCATGCTTGTAATCCGTTGATGAGCACCGTTTGCGAACCATCGATGACCACGCCTGGACCATGCGGGGGAATCGGCAGAGGCGTTGCGCAGGTATGAATGTCCGCGCCGCCCGCCATACTCGTGATCATGCCGCCCATTTGCGCGGCGCACGCGGCTTTGGTGGCCTCCTCGGCCGCCTTCGCCGCCGGCGCTCCCGGCGTTCCCGCCGCCGCTAACGTAGCAGCTTCCGCAACCTTGATCGCCGTATCCGAGATTTGCTTTGCCGCTTGCAGTGCCGCAGCCGCCGCAGCCGGAACGCCACGCCAGGCGGGCAAGTTCCCAATCAACACGTTGAGACTACCCGGTCCCGGCGCCAGCATCGGGGGCGCCGGATGCGCTACATTGTCCGTCAGTCTTGCGGCTGGTTTTCCGGCCATCACAAGCTCCAAGCACCATCAATTGAGGCGAATCATGGCGCCCTTAACTGTTACTATGGCGTTTGCCTTGAGATCCATATTCTGGGCCGCTTCCACACTTACTCCCATCTGTGATTTCATCTCGATGCCATTGGCCTGCATGGTTAACTTCCCGGTGGTGGATTTGATCGTGATGTCCGATTGGGCTTCGATCGTGATGCTATTCTTTGCCGTGTCAATGATGATCTTGTTCTTCCCGCTCTTGTCGATAATCTCGATCGTCTCATTCCCGGATTTGTCATTGAGCCGCAGGATGTGACCACTGCGGGACTTGATGGTGCGGTGGTTGTTTTCCCCGTCCGCGTTTGACTCCGGCGCGCCGTCTTTTCCGTTCCAGAGGCTACCCACCACGAAAGGATGATCGACCAGACCATGCTCGAAGGCCACCAGGACTTCGTCGTCCACCTCAGGCAAGAAGTAGGCTCCCCGGTCCTTCCCTGACATTGGCGCAGCCACCCGCGCCCAATTGCTTTCGACGTCGTTGCTGAGCCAGGGAAAACGCACTTTCACCCGGTGCATATTTTCCGGATCTTGATTGTTCGTGACTATGCCCACGACCACTCCGTAAAATCGGCCAGGTTGAGCTACCGGCGTCAACAACGCACGCCATGCATCCGTGTTGATCACGTCGCGTTTCTCCTTACGCTAAAAGCGGTTCGATAGCCGATACTAGGCTTGTAACTGTGTTCGGTGCTGGTCACATAATAAGAGCCACTGAAGCGTTTGCCCAACCCTTCGATTTCAACCAGCGTTCCCGCGCGCAACTCAGGGTCACCAATACAGGTTCCAAATCCCTCGACATAAGTGAGAGCCATCTCGCCAAACCAGCCGTGAGCGAGTTGATCCGCCTCGGCCTGGTTGAGAACCGGCGTATCGACGGCCGTTCCACCGGTACCGCTGAAAGCCCGCCGCGTCGCGGCCGGCCCGGATGCGGAGCCGCCCATTTGACGCTCATCCCCGATTCTGGATTTTGCAACGACTTCCTTTTTGTCTTTGGCATTCCAACCTTGCACGTTCACTTCTTCGAGTTGCCCCATGGTTGTCAGGCGAGCGCTAAAGTCGAGGAGCTCAACATCTCGATTCAGCTTCAGGACACTACTCCCGTCGTTTTTCCTCGGACGAAAATGAAGTTCTGCGTCTGTCACCACCATTTCATAGCCGATGCGCCGCGCGCGCTCCTGCAAAAATTCGAAATCTGACTGATTATTCTGAAGGACATAATCTAAGCTCACCTGGGTATCATCAATCTTCGGCGTGAGGCTCCAATCACCGGCGATTTGATTGGCAATTTCACTGTCCTTCATGTTCAGAAACGTGCGGCTCTTTCGCTTGCCCATCAAGCGATGACGTCGGTCAAAACCCGTCACCGTCAGCTTGGGAGATTCGTCCTTGGGAAATTCCGGTTCTAGACCGGTTATTTCACCCTTGAAAAGCGTTTTCATGTTGTCGCGGTAACCCATGTCTATCTCAACGGTGTTCCCTTCCTTAAACTGATCGTCGTCAATCCAAATTACGCGCATTTCCTTATTGTCCCAGCACAACAAGGTAATGGTGAACATTCCGGCGGCGTTAACGTCTTCCAAAACGATTACCGACACCAGGTCGGATATCGCGTTTTGGGAAAGATCCTTCCCATTGATGCGCAGGTCGACTTCCGGAACCAAGGTGTCAAATCTGCGCTTCTCGGCCACCATCAAGACCTGCCACTTCGACGCAGCGTAACTTTCGGCAACAACAACAACGTGCCCGGAGCTAAATTAAACGGATCATCGAGCCCATTTTGATCCGCGATGGGCCGCCACAATCCGGGATCGAGATATTCCTGCGCGGCGATGCTACTCAGGGTATCACCGCGTTTAACAATCCACTGTTTGACGACGTCTGCGGATTGCTGCTGTTGCTTCCGTTTGTCTGTTGGATGATCGCGATATTCCTTAAACACGCATTTGGATGTCGCGCGCACCGGCGTTCCGTCTTCCATGAAAAGCGTATACTCGTGATCCAGTTTCTCCACCACGCCTTCGAAGAACACCCCCAAAGCACCCCAAGACAATTCACAGATCGGCGGTCTATGCATGGATTCCGCGACAAGCGTTAGGTTGTCTAACTTAACCGTGTAAATCGTGACCTTTTGCTTCGGCACCGTGGGCGTGTCGTAGGTATCAAACAACAAGTCCAAATTGAACGTTCGCGGCTGGCCGGCTCCGAACTGCTGTTCCGGGACGTCCCGTCCTTTGGCTGTTTGCTCCTGCAGATTGACGATTTTGCTAAGAACAATCTTGTTAGGATTGAAGTGCGCTTCTATTTGCGTCACTCCACCCTTTGCTTTTTCCCCGCTCTTAACGGTAATTTTTAGCTTCTCTAAACCCACCGCGTATACCCCCGTCGTTCTCGTTCTACCGTTAGTTTGCGCATGAGTTTTTGCCACGCCTTCTCGACGATTTCATCCAAATCAATCTTTTGTTGGGCGCCAGCCGCCGGAATTTCTCCAGGCTTGTTGGCAGACTCCGCGCCGCTGATTGGAAACGCGTGACTCACCGGTGGTCCGGTCTGCTGCGCGACGGCTTGAAGAGCAGCTCCCTGGAGAGATGGAACGATGGCTGATTGCCGGTCCGGTGCAGCGAGGGCGCGCACGGCCAAGGGCATATCGTAGGCTATCTTCCTCGCTGCCAAATTTCCGAAAGGCTCTTGGAGGCGTTTCGCCGTAGTCAAACTACGCAGAAGATTAGGAGCACCCGCTTTGGTCGACAGGAGTACGGGCGTTGGCCCAGCCGGAGGTGACGGATACAGCAAAAATGCTTCTGATGTCGTCGACTGCGACATCCCGGTGGAAAAGCCACCGAATGATTGCATCCCCTGCGGCGGACTTGCGGTGTCCGGGAGTGAATCGCTGACTACGCCATGAAGGGCCGGCGATCGGGCCAATAACCTTGGCGCCGCCACGCGGGCAGCATCGACGTGCCGGAGATCGCTAGCGCCGGAAAAATTTCGGAACAATAATCCGCCGCGGATCAAAGGCAAGGTGCGACGCGGACTGATCGGAAGCGTGGAGCCAGTATTCCTGCCGAGCTCTGCGACGGACATCGACTTTCGGAAAATACTAGAGACGAATCCCAATGGGGCGTAAGCCGCAGCGAGCCCGATACCATAGCCATCACCGTGCACCGAAGATACTGCTCCCGGTGGCCCGGTCGATCCGCTTGAACCATGCAAAGACTCAGAACCTGTGCGGCTGAGCAATGGGTAGATCCCATGAGTGTTGGCGGAAGCTTCCTGGGTTTGAACCGCATGAGAAACTACGCCCGAAGAAACCCTGACTCCCCTCCCTGCTTCGCTAACCGATCCTCGGCTCAAACCTCCGGACAGCCCTTCGGCGGCCATACGTGAGACTCTGGGTCCTGACGCTCCAAGGTTGTCGGCGAAAGCCCGTGGCGATTCCCCTCCGAAATAACGGTTCCCGCCAGCGTTCACTGATCCGATAGAGAGCGGCATCGCACTCCACCGCGAGACGATTGACGAACTGCCCCGTTTGAAAATCGTTCCGACGTAGCCCTCGGCAAACCCACTCGTGCGATAGCTCGAAGGAGCGCCGCCCCGTTGAAGTTGCCAGTTGCCAGCAAGCTTAACCTCTTCACCGGTTGACGGCTGGACCGCCGGCAAGTTCACGCCTCGAAACAGCGGCCCGGCAACTACCTTGTGGTGGATTGACCTTTCGTTCTCCACGGAAGCGCCATTGACACGCGGAATCGTTTGAGAAGTGACGTTACGCAGGTTTTCTGTATCTGTAAGACGGGCGGATTTTGTCAGCGCAGGCGGTTCAACTTTGTGAATCTCTCCGAGGGGAAATGCTGTCGTGCTATTCGGACGGAGGGTTTGGATGTTTCCCGAAGGCATTGCAGGCGGCATACCCGACGATCCCGTCACAATCCGTGTGCGCGCTACAGCGGATGACAGAGCTGCACTCGGCAGCGAGTCATCAACTTGCTGTAAGTTTCGCGGAGCTGATCCAAAGACGAAATGGGGCATTCGAGTTATCATTGTGCTGTTGACGGCCGCAAAGATCTTTGTTCCGATCGCATCCACCCGAGGTTGACTCACCGGTTTGACTGCCGTCCAGCGCAGGACTCCAATCGGCGCCTCGCCGGGTGTAACCGCTGCACCAGCGATCGGATGCTGCGGCACTGCCACCGTTATCTCGCTTCTGCCTATCGGGGCGCGTGCGCCGGCGGTTCCGGATTCCGGCGCGGTGGGTTGCTTTTCGATAGAGCCTGCGGCGACTGTAGATTTCGCCGCCGGCAAACCGCCGTCGATCGTTGCCGCCGCAGCCCGCGGTCCTTCTGCAACAGAGCGTGAAACTATTATTTGCTCTGATTCGCCAATCGAACGCTTCGACGTCGAGTCTTCTACTTCGGGCCGAATGGATTCATGATCTCTCAGGCTTGCCGTTGAGATGGTCGAGCTCTGCGATTGTGGCGCAGCCCCAATGATTTTCGCGGGCGCGATCAACGGGGGCGACGCAGGAAACGTCGCATGGGATGTGGCGGAGTGAAGATCGTTTTTGTTCCACGCCGTCTTAGAGGTAGCGGCTCGCCTTAAGGTCGGTAGCGGTTCGCGGCCTGCGCCGGGGGTGCTGACGCGACTTACTATTCCACGGTTTAATGGAACCGCGAGGCGCGCTATCATCGACACGCTAGGCGGCACGCTAGCTCGGGCGACAGTCGTCGCGATGGCCGCACGCGAAGCAATCTCTCCGCGGCGCTCTTGTGGCGCTAACTTCGACAACACCCCGTGCACAGGCAAAGATCCGCCAAGGTCACCGTCGGCCCCCTCGACCTTTTCCGGCACTACACCCGCGGTTTGGCGGCCCCCATGGGTGCCCGTTCCCGAGGTCGATGCTGCCGACGGCGCTCTCGATAATCGTGCGAGGCGGGGAGCCGCCGGCGTTACTATTGTTGACGTGCGCAAAGAACTGCCGGGCCATGCTTTTGAACCCCATGGCCGGGAGCTTGTGTGACTAGTAGGGTAATACCCCAGGAAGAGCGGCAGATCCCCAGCCAACCCAGTAGCGAAGTTATATCCGCTCGACGCCCAACGTCGCTGGATATCGGATAGAAGTGGGACCGGATTCTTTGCGAAATTGCGGCGAGATCTCGCTAGATATCTCTGCAGCTCTGCCGACGAGAGAGATGTAAACGACGCGCGGCGCCAGAGCTGCCAGCCGAGTCCATCGGCATGGTCCCAGCTGCCTGCCCGGTTGCCTGTTCCACCTGAATTTTCCAACGATCCGTTTGCCATTTACCAAACCCGTTCCAAAAACAAACCGTTCAAATTCTTCCGCGGAACTCACCAACGATCTCTGCCTCCGTACCGCGGCGATGCGCCGTCCGTCATCCGCTTCTTTGTCCTCAAGCT
>DATBLC010000316.1:0-19123 GCA_036555515.1 Binatia bacterium | reverse complement strand
CAGGCCGCTTGACAACGGGGTGGGGCCAACGGAAGTACATCCTTTCGAAGGCCTGGATGAACGGGTCTCCCGCTAGGCTGATCGCCTCTTTCGAGCTGCTCGCCACGAAGACGTAACGGAACAAGGCTACATCGCCTTCCGCATTCCCTGTCTCGCTGCACGCTTCTCGATACAGTTGAGCGCAGGGCGCGATCTCGACGAGGTTGGCCGATGGTCCGACAAACCAGACGTCTCCCAGGCGCGCTGCCCGGCGAATCGCCGGTTCCGCCCAGGCGCCAAACCAGATGGGTGGTCTCGGCCGCTGCACCGGACGGGGCGCGACCGTGGCATTGATCACATGGAAATGCCTTCCACGATGAGTGACATTCTCTTCCGTCCAGAGACGGTGTAGCAGGGCAGCGCTCTCCTCCAACCTGCTGCCCCGCTCCTTGAGCGAGGAACCAAACGCAGCAAACTCTTCCGGCGCGTAACCGGCGCCCACGCCCAAGATCAAGCGACCACCGGAAATCATATCGACCATCGCTCCTTCCTCGGCAACCATCATGGGATGGTAAAGGGGAAGCAAGAGAACGCCCGTGCCCAGACGGATCGAGCGTGTGCGGCTGGCGACGGCGGCAAGTCCGATAAGGGGCGCCGGATACAATACCGGATTGTTGTGGTGCTCACCGAGCCAGATCGAGTCGAATCCGGCTTTTTCGGCTTGCTCGCATTCGCGCAGGGTTTCCTCAAAACTCGCCTGTCCCTGGAGCGGGCTCAGCCCGATTTTCATTGCGCACCTCGCCGTTTCATAGCTCCTCTATCCACGGCAGTAAGCCTCGCCCCTGAGCAGCACTTTCGCGGTAATACCTTGCTACCGCGGCGGAAGAGTTTCCGGCCCGGCCAGTTTCTTAAACAACTCGACAACGTCGGCGTCGCGCGGCATTTCTCTAATTGCCTTGGCGAGCGCTTCCGGCATAAGCGGCGTTGGGTCGTCTCCCGTGAGCTTGCGAAACTCTTTCACAAACTCAGGATCGGCGAGAGTCTTGCGCATTGCTTCCTGGAGAATCTGCACGCGCTCTTTCGGCGTTTCGGACGGCAAGAAAAAACTCTGGCCGGAGAGCCTGAAGGAGCGAAACATTTCGAGCAGCCTTTTTTCCCTTGTCGATACGGCAAAGGTCTCAACTTCCGGTAATTGAGCGTAGTGCGGATGTCTATTACCTTTGGGAATCTCAATGCCGGCATGAATATCCACCAGTCCTTTTTCTAGCCACTCGGGGGAACGCAGGATGATCGTTTCTCCTGTCCCCGCTCTCGCATCTATTTCCCCTCCCATAAGGGCCAGATCGATTTCCGGACCGGTATATCCGGTGACGAATTTCGGCTCCTTGAGACCAAGAAAATAGGCGAAGATCCGGCCGACAGTGTACACGGGATGCCCGACGGATTGAGCGCCGATCCGCACACCGGAAGTAGCGCGTAGCTTCTCCAAACTGGTCAGCCCGGACTTTCTATTCGTTATGAAAATATAATGCTGCGCGCTGTCGGGCGTCCCGAGGTAAATGAACTTGTCTATGTCGTATTGAACACCGGTTACACCCAGCACCGCGTTTGTCACGAGGGCCGCCCCCATGCTGCCGATGGTAAGACCGTCGGGCTTCGCTCCTTTATAGACGTGATTGGCGGCCTGGCGGCCTCCCCCGGCCGACATATATTGGATGACCAATGTGGGGTTTCCAGGAATATGTTTGCGCCAAAGGGTGGTGACAGCCCTCGTCCTCATATCGGCCGAGCCACCGGGAGGACCGCCCAAGACAACGGAGATCGTTTTGTCTTTATAAAAGGGCGCCTGAGACGACACCATCTCGGCGCCGAGTCCGAGATAAATAAGCACAAAGAGGAAAATGCGTTTCATGCTTCGCTCCGCACACTGCGTATGCCGTTCAAAGTTTGATGCTCAAGGCTCACGTCCCACCTTGAACTTTGAACGTGAAACCTTGAACTGCGCCGACCGCACAATGTTGAACATTGAAACTTGAACCAGCAGGCTGTCACAAAGGATTCTTTCCCCAGAGGGTGGTGAAAAAACCTTCGTTCACTAATTCCTGCACGAGGCTATTGTCAAAAAAATCCTCTGCTTTGGCTTGCTTAGCCTTAGGGTTCTTGAGAGCGATCTGCTCCAGCGTCACCTGAAAAGCTTTGGTCTTCACCAGCGGAACCTTCTCGACGAAGTCATAGGCGTACTGGAGACTGCCCTCCAACATGCCCGGGTCAGTCACTTTGGTGTATCGGGCTAGGATGGCTTTGGTTTCATCCTTCTTCGTGTGCATGAAATAAACCGCTCGCCCGTAGGCCCGAAGGAACGCTTTGGCGCGGTTTCGATGCTCTCGGAGGTACTTGCGCGTCGTCGTGATCCCGACGTGCATGAAGGGAATATCTTCCTTCGCGAGATTGGCGAGCATCTTTACGCCGGCCTGCTCGGCCACGTAGGCCATCGGATACGACATGGGCGCCGCATAGATGGACCGCTTCGAGAGCGCCCCCGCGATCTCCGGCATGCCGCCGATCTGAAGCACCGGGACATCACGGCCGGCCACGAGCCCATACTTGGACAGCAGCATTCGCAGTCCAAAGTCGGTGGAAGCGCCAAACCGGGTTACGCCGACGGGTTTTCCCTTCAGGTCTTCGATCCGCTTGATTTCCGGAACAGCCATGACGTAGAAAGCCACGACATTAACCATCGCTCCGATCGAGACAAGATCGCCGCCCTGAAGCCCGCTGTCCGTCACGACCTGGCTGTTGGCCGCCGAGATCGGCACTTCTCCGGCCAGCATCGCCTGCGCCACCGTTGCCGAGCTTGGAATGTAGACCAATTCCACGTCCAGACCTTCCTGCTTCAAAAAGCCGGCTTCCTTCAAGACCCAATAGGGAGAATTCAGCGCGCTAACCGCCGTCCAGGCGACAACCGTTTTTTGCGCGAACACAGAGGCGGGCAAAGAGAAAACGCTCGCCAGAAACAACAAGCCCAGTAACCGAATCATCATCATGAATTCCTCCTAGAGTATAAGGGTCGCGACAACTGTGTGCTCCGACCTCACGCGGCTTATCTATCATGCTTTCGAAATTGCTGAAATAAGGGGTACTCACCGTGGAGACGCGGAGGACGCTGAGAAAAAAATTATTGAGCGAAAAGTGATCCGAACTCTGCGTACTCTGCGTCTGTAGTGAATTCTCTTCTCCCTGTCGGCACAAACTTGAATTGACGAGCAAACTATCGCGCAGCCTTTTGCGCGAAGCTAAAATCAAAGACCTGGCCTGGCGGAATTTCTTTGACCGCGCCGCCGAGAGTTTTTTGAGTAAATTCAATGGCGCCTTTCATCCAAGGTTCATCAACTGATCCGTCCAACGATTGGCGAGTCAAATAGAGATCGTAGAGCTGATCGATCAACGCAGCATCTTTAATGCCCAGATACCCGGGCATGAGCTTTATCATTTCGGCGCGGTTCTGCATGGAATAGCGCAGCGCTTTGATGGTCGCGCGCACTAAGGCCAGGACCTCGGCGGGGTTGGATTTTATCTTTTCGTCGGTGACACCGATGCCGCCATTAGCATAGGTCGGCATGTAATCGCCGGAATAAGCAATGCGGTTGAAGCCGTCGCGCTGCAGCATGAAGTTTCTCGGCGGCGTCAAAAGGGCCGCGGCGATGCGTCCCGTGCGCAGAGCGATGACCGTTTCTTCCTGAGCTCCGACGATGAGCGTTGTGACATCTTTGTTCGGTACAAGGCCGTTTTTCTGCAGTATGATTTGCATCATCAGGTCATTGGAGCCGCCCCGAGAGGAGATGCCGACGAGTTTCCCCTTCAGCTCCTGGATGGACTTGATTTGCGGCTGGGATACCAGTTCGAACTGGGGCTTTGACGAAGATATAAACACGAGCTTAACTGGCAACCCCCGCACCGCCGCGGCAATTGTCGAGCCGGAGGCTGAGGTATAATCCACCGAGCCGCCCAAGAGCGCTTGCATTCCGACGGCGCCGCGAATGAGAATCGTTTCGACATCCAGGCCCTCTTCTCGGTAGAAGCCCTTCACATGGGCAACTTTGAAGGGCAGCTCGGAGATAGATATCCCAGTGGTGGAAAATCTGACTTTCTTCAATTGCGCGGAAACCGGCGCCGCGCCAAGAGACAAGAAAACAACCGCGAGAATCGCCGTAGTGCTGATTCGCATATCGGCTCCTTCCAATCAATTTCTCCGCCCGCTCAATCAAGCTACCAGTGTGATGTCCCGGAAATTCATTGGCAGAATCGGCGCTCTTCTTCGTCATTCCCGCGCAAGCGGGAATCCAGGTCTTTCTCGGTATTTCTGGATTCCGTTCCGCCCTGTGTCTCAGCGCGCGGAAAGTTTCAGCAAACTTCTGGCGTTGCCCTCTAGAATCAATTGCTTATCAGTCGCCGCACAAGGCAATGCTTCGACTTTATCGACACACTGCCAGTCGCCGAGTATATAAGGAAAGTCGGTGCCGAGCATTAAATGTTCCGCGCCGACTTTGCGCCGGAGAAAATCGAGCGTCTCCACGTCGTAGACGAGCGTGTCGAAGTAGAGGTTTTTGACGTAAGCGCTCGGCGCGGACGCACAGCTCGGTGCGTTGGGCCGGTCGGCGCGCCGGGCCGCCTGTTGTCCGGTAAGAAATTCCCGATCGAAGCGGCTTACATGATAGGGAAAAAACCCGCCGCCGTGACAGGTGCAGAGTTTTAAACCGGGAAATCGGTCGAACACGCCGCTATAGATGAGCAGGCCAAGGGAAAGCGTAGTGTCGGCGGGATTGCCGCACACGAGACGAAGCCCGAAGGAGCCCATGAGCTCGGTGCCCGCGGGATTGTCCGGGTGCATGAAGACGAGCACGTCCAACTCTTGCGCCTTGGCCCAGAACGGGTCGAAGTCGGTGCTGTCGTAGTAGCGATGATTGATGTTGGTGGCGATGTAGGCACCGCGAAAACCAAGCCCAGTGACCGCCTGCTCCAGCACTCGCGCCGCGCGGATCGGTTCTTGGATCGGCACTGCGGCCATCGCCGTAAAACGATCCGGGGATTTTTTGACGAACTCTTTGACGCACTCGTTGTAGATACGGCACCAGCTTTCAGCCTGGTCGCCTTTTAGATCATAGCCGAGAAGTTGCGTGCTCGGTTCGAGCGCCGCCAGCGCGATTTTTCCCTTCGCCATCATTGCCAGGCGCGGTTCTACATCCGTCAAGCCATGCACCAACGGATACTTCGGCCCGCCGTTGAAGGAAAAACGGATCGTGCCGTCTTTGTCTTCCGAGACTTCGATGCCGAGCGCTTTGCCGTGCTGTTTTGCCTCGGCGATCACGTCTTGCGGCACATAATGGTGGTGAATGTCGATGGCGCTCATTGAGATGCTACTCCTGCCGAAAAGCGAGAAGTTGTTTCTAAGGTTTCATTTTCTCATTGCCGTGACCGATTTTCTCCGCTGGTCTCTCAGAAGTGCGCCGAGGTCCTACTTGCGGTCAAATGACATGCGCGCGAAAGCGGGTATTCGCCGGCGTGCCCGGAATGACAATTGAGCGCCTGCGTCAGCGCCCCTCACACATGGTCGACGTCGCCACCGTCTTCGGGATCGGTGTCGATGAACAATTCCTCGACGGCCATCGGCTTGCCGATCAGACCCTGCTGGTGGCAATAACGGATAATGGTATCGAGATTCTTCCTATTCGACTCGCCGAGACCATACATCCAGGGATCTGGACCGAGGAGCTTACGCTCTTCCTCGTAGGCAGTCCTTACCCAGGCCAGCGGCGTAATTCGCGGATTCGCGACCCGCTTGTAAGCGATGTTCTTGGCCTTCTCAAAAGCCTTGACCAGACTCACCGCCGCCCAGGGATACTTGTCGACGATCTCTTGCTTGATGACGGTCACGTGCATGATCGGGAAAATGCCGGTCTGCTGGAAATACTCGCGCTCCACGGCTTTGTAGTCGGGAAATAAGCGCGCCACACGTTTATCGCCATGAATGATCGGCTCCGGAATATATGGGTTGATCATAGCCGGAATTTCGCCCTCCGCCAGCATCGTATCCATCGACTTGCCGGGTGGAATCATTTCGATGCGCAGTTCCGGCGGCGGCGCGAATTCGACATCTTCCTTGCGGTCCACGACCCAGGTGATCTCTTTGTGCGGCACACCGTAATGCTCTTCCAAAATACCGCGCAGCCAGATATTACCGGCCGGCTGGAAGTTGGTGCCACCGACGCGCTTGCCGATCAGATCCTTCGGCATCTTGATGCCGCAGTTGACGTTGATAAAGGCGAATCCGTGGCGAAATCGGCGGTGCAAGAAGACCGGGATGGCCGTAAGCGGTTCGTTGTGATCGCGCGACATCAAATAGGCGCCGACGTTGAATTCACAGACGTCGAATTCTTGATTGCGCGCCATGCGCCAGTGCCGCTCCCGCGGCCCATGCCCGGTCAACACCACCAGTTCGAGGCCGTCTGCCTCCACTGCGCCCTCTTTGAGAGCACGAGTGATCTCGTAATCGCCCACGGCCACCGACAAGCGAATTTTCGCTGCCATTGATCAATCCTAGGTAGGACGGGTTATTCACCGCGGAGGCGCGGAGGTCGCGGAGGGGGGCTCAGAAAAATAAAGACTCTGCGAACTCTGTGTCTCTGCGGTGAAGTCCTATCCGAGTCCCAAATCTTCGATCATTTCGGTACAAAGTTCGACGTGATCGCCTGGTGACCGCCGTTCTCGTCGTATGCTTCCTCGTAGAATAATCCCAACGCGTTAAGCACTGGGGCATCTTGAATCGAAAACAGCACGGCGTCATCGCTTGTCGAGCTATTCGCATGCTCATGCACCGCCCAGGGCGGCAGCGCGATGATATCGCCCTGGCTCCAGTCAAAGCGCCGGCCGTCGATGATTGTCATGCCCGAACCCTTGACAACATAGTAAACCGCGCTGCCGGTATGGCGGTGCGCCCGGCTGTGCTCACCGGGACGCAGCAACTGAATCCAGCAGGCCATCGTGGGCAACACCGATCCGCCGGTTTGCGGATGGCGGTATTCGAGGGCGATGCCGTCGAATGGACTGCCGTCATGGGCACGCAGCGCATCCAGCGCCTTCCAGGTCTGCTCCCAGGAATAAAGAAGAAGCGGCGATGATTTTGATTTTTCTTTGATCCACGTGGGATTCAACTGGGCTTTGCCGTACATGGATTGCGACGCGTTGGGCGGCCGTTCAGCGAGTACTTGCCGTTCGGTATAGAACTGAAAAAACATCGCCTCCAGCGACGCGATTAAAGGGATGTCGAGCCCGTCCATCCAGACTACCCGATCTTTGGTCTCATTACCGTGGTCATGCCACGCCCAACTCGGCGTCAGGATCAAGTCTCCCGGCGCCATGTAGACTCGTTCGCCATCCACGGCGGTGTATGCCCCGATTCCTTCTATAATAAAGCGGATCGCCGTCGGCGTATGGCGGTGCGCGCGGGCGACCTCGCCGGGCAGAAGAATTTGCACGGCGGCGATGAGATTGTTCGTCGTCGCCCAGCGGCCAGCCAGCCCGGGATTGAAAAGCTGCAATGCGCGCCGTTCGTCTCCCACCGGCACCGCCTCGGCGGATTCCGCGATGATCGCTTCGGTTACCGACCACGGCCACATGTGAGGAATCATTTTCGGCTGAGGCTGCGGCGTCATCTGGCTCGCCAGCTCCCACAGGCCGTACATATTATTGGCATGCATGCGCTTGTGAAATGCTTCACGCGCTGACTCCGTTTGAGTTTCAGCTTTCATCTCGAACCCTCCTAACGGGAATTGACGGGATCGCTAATCACAGGTTAACCCGTGCTGTCTCGGTTTGTAATACGGCGCCCTAGGGCGGGTCAAGGAAGCTAGAATTGTCGTTCCAAACGTTCCAGTGGTTCCAATCGTTCAAGTTCGTTGATTCGGTCCAGACAAATTTTCAACCGCTGGCTTGACCGGCTGCGGTGGAGTGTCGTAGGTACGGCTCAAATTCCACATTTATCATTTATCCCTCATCCTTCATCCTCCTGACTTTTTCAACCAGCGGCTTGAGCGCCGCCGCCACTCCATCGGCGATTCGGTGCATGCCAGCGTCGTTGGGATGAACCCTGTCCGTCACTAACAAGAAAAGCGGATCGTCGACCATCTGCAGGCCGTCCGCCAGATACAAATTAGCATCGGCGATTTGTCGTTGCCGGACTATTCGCGTGATCCCTTCGCGATACAGTTCCGGGCGCTCGCCGTTTTGATTGCCGCCCCGCTCCAGGTCTGCGCGGTTCAAAATCGGCGTCACGCACAAGATCGATTGCTCCGGTGCGGCCGCGCGAATCGTTTTAAGAAACGCCTCGTATTTCTGCGCGTACTGCTTGGCCGTTTCCGGTCTGCCATCCGCGTCGGCGCCGGCGAACGAATTTGTCCCCAGCATGATGACGAGGATGTCCCAATCGCGTCGGCTTGCAATGGTTTGGGCGACGATGTTATCGGCCCAGGCAGTCCCGCCAAAACCATAATTAATCCCCACGCAACCAAGCCGATCGGCGACTTGCCGGACATAGGTCTCGCGCGGGCTGGTCACTCCATGTCCTTGCGTGATCGAGTCGCCGTGAAAAAAGACTCGCGGCCTGAGATCCGGCGGGGCGGGCAACAACCTGGCGTCCGCCTCGATACCAATGCCGTGCATGATGACTTCGGCGTTGCGGTAGTAGAACGGTAGCAGAACTTCAACCTCCACCTCGCCCGCAAATTCACGATCATTGTAAATCATCACCTCTTGCCGATCGAAGTGAGCGATTCCCGCCATGCTGGCGAGGTATTTTCCGCCCCGGTATAGGGAAAAGAATGGCGGACGCGAGCGCTCCCAGCCGGCCGCCGGTGTAGACGGCGGTGCGTCAGGCGAGTCGACGAAAGTTACCGAGAAAACGAGTTTAGTGGAGTCCGTGCGAAAGCGCACGGCCATGCCTGCTGCCGCCATGCCGCGCCGAGCGGTTTTTGCCGGCCACTGGTCGCGCCATGCTTTCGGCACGCGCACCGGCTGAAGGCCGCCCTTTCTCGGTTCCCAGTCGGCAACGTTCAGCCATTCGAGGCGTTCGTCTCGGACATCGATCCATTGAAGCGTTTCGAATTCGACGGACATGACAACCTCGGTTTACGTTCTAGCAGGCTGCTCAAAAATGTTTCTCGTGCTTCGAGACCCTTAGCACGAACGCTAAATAGTCAAACGATTTCAACGCTCCTCCGTTCATCCTGAGGTTCTCGAAGGGTGAACGGAAGGTTTTCAGGAGCCTGCTCGACGAACTCCTGACACTCTACACGGTTCCATCAAAGCAAGTTCAACCTTCCAGCTTTAAGGTAGTCGGACGACCTGGTCTATATAATCTTTTGAATCTCCGAAGACGTCGCCTTGAACGGCTTGAACTATTTGAACGACTTGAACTCTTCTATTTTATTTTATCCGATGCGCGGTCTCGTAGTGCTGGCGCAGAAGATCTTTGCCATAATCGTTGCCGTTCGGAGTGCGCACGATGATATGGATATGATCCCGGTAATGTTCCTTGAACTGCGGAAACGCCTGGCCGGCCTGGTGATCGAATTCGATGATGATCACCGGGCTATGAACGCGGTAATAAAACACGCTGTCCTCCTCGACGCCGCCGCGCCAGGAGAAATGAGTATCGTGAACATGGAGCATGACTTCATCCATTTTGACTCTTGCGTGACCTGGCCGCATGCGCCCAACGTGAATTTCCACCAAGCGCAGGAGCTCATCATGCTGCTGCCGCGTCAGTGCATCGTAAGCGATCCCCTCATAGCGTAGTTCATGATTGTCGCGAAAGGCCGAGGTGAAGAGATCGCGGGGCAGATCCTTGGAGACGATGGCTTTGCCGCGCTGTTCGGCGTTGAGCGCGCGGATCACCGCGAGCCCTTGGGCTTCTTCGGCTTCGAACACCCGAGTGCCGGCGTACTTGCCGCTCGCTGCGAGTACGGGCTCGGAGCCGAGAAACGCCGGCGCCATTACGACCTGATCGCCGATGATGAAGTAATTGACGATCAAATGATGGCCGTCGATCTGCCAACCCCAAGGTTCGGTGGCGGAAGGCGTGCCCATGATGCTGAGCCAGTAGAGGTCCTCGCCAAATTCATCGACCCGGCCGGTCATCTCCATCACCGTCTCGTTGAGACGCATGATGTCGCGGGCCGTGGCGAATCCCTGCTGGCTGAAGCTTTCCTTCAAGAGCGCGAAGGCGCGCTCGATTTGCTCATCGGACATTTCGCAATAGGGTATGCCGTGGCGCATGATCGTGCGATGAATATTGCTCCACATGCGCCATTCTTTGGCGTCGATTGGAAAGAGCGCCCTCGCCCGCTGTTGCGCGTTCAGCGATCCGAGATAAGCCTCGGCGGCCTCGCGAATCGTCTGCGTGGAAACCCCGGTGGCTCTAATCGGGAACAGTCCGGGGACAACCGTGCCGTCGATAGTATTTCCCTTGAAAGGCTCGGCCACCGCCTCGAGCGCATTTTGCAGATAGTTCGGCGGCCCGCCGCCAAACTTCAGCGGACGGCCGTTGCGCCGTGGCGCCGCCAATTGCCCCGGGAGGTGATCCGCGTTTTCGCTCTTGTTCATCTCTCTCCCCTAAGTTTTCCGAGTCTTGGACGACAGATGTCTTTTATTGCGTCCCGGAGCGCAATGTCAATTGCTTTCAAACGTAGCGCCGCTACCCCGCCACCGAAAGAAAAGGAGATTTCACCACGAAGGACACGAAGAACACGAAGTTTAAGAACATATTTTTTCGAACCCTTCGTGCCCTTCGTGCCTTCGTGGTGAGTCCGCGGACTTCGGATTCATATTGACGGGTCGGTTACACTTCGGATACGTTTCGGTCTTCTGTTGAAGTTTCATGGGAGGTATCGAAAATGGGTAACCTGGATTCAGCCAACAAGATCGATGTTCCGAGCCAGCATTGGGACCGGTTATTCGCGCCCAGCGCCTGTCTCGTCATGATTACCACGGTCGATGAGGCGGGCAGAGTCAACGCCGCTTCCTTTGGCACCTGCGTGCGGGTTTGTCACGAACCGGTGTACATCGCTTTCACCGTCGGCGCGACCAAGGATACGTATCACAACGTTCTAGCGACGAACCAATTTGTCGTGAACGTACCGCCCTTCGAGCGGGAGGTTCTCGAGAAAGTGCGAGTCGTCGGACTCGAGTTCCCGCCGCAAGTCAACGAGTTAGAGAAAGCCGGCCTGTCCGCGCTCCCGTCCAGGATCGTAAAACCACCGCGTATCGTTGAGTGCCGAAGCCATTTCGAGTGCGAGGTCGAGTGGACCAAGCAGTGGCTGCACCGGCTCATGGTCGTGGGCAAAGTCGTCGCCGCGTCCGTGGACCAAGGCTGCGTCGACAAGGACGGATACGTCCTGTGGAATAACCTCAAGCCGGCGCATTACTGCGGCAACGCCTACAAGAACGGCTTTGTGGCAGCTTATCAAACGATGCATGTTGACATGATCTACAACGAACCTATTGACGCGCGTCCTCGACAACCGTAGCAAACTTTAACGAGGTCACCGCCGCCGTAGAGGCATAAGAGCATGAAGTTTATCGAACTCACGATGCCGTTGAGCCATCAATGGATGCCGGATGAGGTCCTTCCGACATCCGTAAAATTCTTTCTCGGACCGAAGAATCACCCCGAAAAAGGTATCGTGCTCGGCAGCGACACGGGCACATGCCTGGCGTTGCCGTCCGTCTTCGCGGAGTTTCGCAAGACCGCAAGGCTCGACGAACTTCCGGTCGAAAAATTGGTACTACGGCCTACTACGGTGATCCGGATCGCCAAAAATGAGGGAGAGGAAATCGATGGGACGGACGTGGAGCGAGCGCTGGACGCGGCTCGGCCGGCGACGGGAGACGCACTTCTCATCGCTACAGGCTGGGGTGACCGGGATTATCGTGGCATGGAGGGAGGATCGTACCTTCTCCGGTCTCCGCATTTTTCCCTCGAAGGCGCGCAACGATTGACCGGACTGATGAAAGCGAAGCAAAACGATCTGCTGTTGATCGACACCGCTTTGTTGGGCTTGCCGAACAAATATCTCATTCCTGAATGGTGCTCGATGATTCCGACTCCGCCGGTCGAAAGCGCCGAGGCGCGCATGTATTTGCACCTCTACGATGGCGACAAAGCGAATGCCGACTTCAAAGTGGATATGGAGTTTGCCCGCTCCGGCATCATAGCCGTGCGCAAGTTGATTCACTGCGGCCGGATCGCAAACGAAAGGATCAGAACTATTGTAGCTCCTCTAAAGATCGTGAGAGGCGTTGCTTCAACGTGCAGAGTGGTCGCCGTGGAGGACTGACGATGAAACTCTTCGATTTGACCATGCCGGTCTGGGAAGGCGCGGGATATGGAGAAATATTACCTTTTACCAATTCTCCGGTTCGTCTGCAGGAGTATGTGTTTTACGACAAGCATGGCTTGCGCATGACGAGGATGAAGCTTGACGGAGAAACCGGCAGCCCATTCATGGTTCCCCATCAGCGCATGCCCTTCGACTCAACCCCTTTGCAACCCGACCCGAAGTTTTCCTGGACGCTGGACGAGATACCACTGGAAAGGTTGATTTTGCGAGACACCGTCGTTGTCGATATCAACGCCGCGGAAGGACATGAAATTACTCCTGCCGAAATGGACGAGGCGATTCGGCGCTCGGAGTACCGCAACGGCGACGAAGTGCTGTTGCGCACCGGCTGGGGAACCCGCAAGAAAGCGTATGAGCTCGGCGTCGATTATTTCAAGCGGTCCCCGAGCGTGCATTACGAAGCTGCGATTGTACTCGCGAAAAAAATGGAGGAGACGGGCGGCTCGATTTTCATGACCGATTGCGGATTGGTGAATCCGCCCCGAGTGCAAGGCAACGATTGGTTTCGCGGCGACAACCCTTTGGTGCCTCTGCCAAAGCCATGGCCGTCATCCGAAGCGCGTGAACGGGTGCTGGACCTGGGCGCCCACAGGCACGGCAGCCCTCATCCAAGCAGCTACGGCGCGCTCATCAGGAAGTTGATGGCGGGTTGCAAATGCCTGGTCGACTGCGATCAGATTTCTAAATCCCGAGTGAAGATGATCATACTTCCTCTGTTGATCAAAAAGGGCGGAGCATCGCCCTGTCGCTTTTTCGCCGTCGAGGATTGACTGGGCGATCTCGCAGACATAGTGCTCGCTTTCCGAAGACGTTTCCGTTCCACATGTTCTCGCGGCAACTTAAGGAGCCTATTTTGGACGATGAGATCCGGCTCTCATTAATCAAGTAGCGTGACTTGATCACCGACGCGAATCCGCCCGCCGGCGCCACGCGGAAACATTGCCACTGCAAACGTCGGGTTCTCCTGGCCCATTTTCTGGGTCAGCGTTGTGAGAATTGGCAAATCCCGCTCACCGGTTTTGGGATTCGCATGCGTAGCAAGGCACCTGGTTTTCGGTTTGACCACGTCAAATTCCACGGCGCCTATGCGGATCTTTCGGCCTACCCAGCTTTGCTCCTCCCAACCTCCCAGCCCATCAACCGCGATGTTTGAGCGAAAACGCAACTCGCTGACTTCGGTCCCGAGCACAGTTTGAAGCGCTTGAAGACTGCCCCGGCCGTGCAACGTCACCCAACCTGTTTCGTCGTCGTGGTAGCGCGGCGTGCGGCCGTCGCCGATCACACGCAGCGGCAACCGCTCTGGGTGGCCCGTGAGCGGATTCTCATCGAGCTTCAGCACGTAATCCGCCAACGCCGCGCCGATGCGCTTTCTGCCTTCCGGATTCAATATTTCATCGACTAACAGCGCTGCCCCTAAACTTATTCGCAAGCGAAGGGCAGTTTCATCGAACTGCGTCTGCAGCCGTGTTAAACCTGGTGTATTGATCAGCGCCACCATGCCTGTTTTCCTACTCCAGGCGTGATCGGCGGCTTCGGTATCCGCAAAGCGTACGCCTAGTACACGATCGCCGGAGATTCTCCCTTCGTCGAGAACCGTCAATGTCTCGCATTCTTCAGGAGTGAAACCCTTTACCGGATAGCGGTACAGGGCAACTACATGGGGCATAGGCACCTCTTTTTGCAGACTTCTTCATGGCGCATAAAGTCGCGCTCTCGCGCTTATTTCCGTTTCATCAACTCGCGAAGCTGTTTTGATCATCGCGCGTTCAATGCTCCGGATAAGCCTCACGTATTCAGTAACGGTCTGAAACAGACAGTTAGGCATAGAAAATTCAAATGTCCCTTTTTTATTCATTACTCAACGATGACGTCGACCCGCTGGACCATGTTGTTGCCCATACCCTGATAACTCCAGTGCTGGGCCATCGGCTGCACGGTTCCCTCGCTGTCCGTCGCCCGGACGCACAGTACGTACCTGCCTGTCAGAGCCTTCCACTTGTATGTCCACTCCCGCCAGGCATACGGTGATACGGGCGCACCGAGCGAAGCCTCGGACCACGTCTCGCCGCCATCGGTGCTTACTTCGACGCGGGCGACTCGGAGCCGCCCAGCCCAGGCACGTCCCATCAGTATGACCTCCCCGGCTTCCATCAGGCGGATGCGCGTGACGAAGTCCGGGATGCCCGGAGGTATCATAAGTGCGCGCACCCGTATGAGGCTGACGGGATCGCCAGGATCGTCCGCTGACTGCGAATAGCGATAGGAGCCCGTCATCTGATAACCCTGGAATGTCTCTGCGATCGCCTTGATACTGTGGAGCCACTTGACGTTGGTCATGCCATACCAACCTGGGACGAGAAGCCTTAGCGGATAGCCGTGTTGCGGTTCCAGTGGTCGTCCGTTCATTGCGTAGACGAGCAGGACTTCTTCGCGTGTCGCGTCCTGGACATTCAGGCTTCGCTCGTAGTACTGGACCTCTTCGCCTTGCGCGCCGCGGTCAAGGCCGGTGAAGAGGATCTCTACGGCCTCATTCTTGAGGCCGGCCTCTTCCAAGATGCCCCGTAGCGGAGTCCCGGTCCATTCCGAGGTGCCGATCGCCTCCAGGAACCAAGGCTGGCTGACCGGCCGTGGGTCGAGCAAGGCGCGCCCATTTCCCGCACACTCCATCGTCACGGGCATGTTGATTGCGGGACGCTTCATGACGTCGTCGAGAGTCAGCGTCAGTGGATTGTTCACCAATCCTCCGATCTCCAGGCGCCACTGCCCGGCGTCGACGTACGGGATATCGAAATGGATGAGCAAATAGTGCATCCCGGTCGGCGTCACCGGATACCTCAGCCCTTCCAGGGGCATGCCACGGTTGCGATTAGCGAGTTGCAGCTCCTCACGATAGAAACTGTCCGCCGGGGCCAGACCGCTTTCGTCCCCTATTTTAGGGAAACGACCACTTACCTTTTGTGTGTCCACAGCGCTACCCAAAAATCCTTTTTAGTTAAGGACTCCCATATAGTCAGCCCCTCTGGCCTGTACGGATGACCGCAGCATGCATAAGTTTCAACACCGCCGCGCTCGCCAAACGCGGGCGTTTTGGCCTACGACGCCGAACGAATAGCCTTTTATCCCCAAAGCCTGGAAGCAATCAAGGGTCAGAGTGATCGCGGAAGGAGTCATGGGAAGGTAAACTTGTGGGACTAAGCCGCGGGGCAGGCGAGGCGACATTCGAAACCATATTGATTCATCCAACGTACTCGGTGAGATAATCGAGGGTGCGCTGGCGCGTGAGTTTTGCAGTGGCGGCGTCGGATCCGCGGCGCACGCTATTGTAGAAACCATGCGGCGCGTTGGGATATTAAGGGGTCCACAATTGAGTAACCAACAGCGACCGAGGGGTGAGACCTGGAGAGCGCGGGCACAGGAACGCAAAGGTTGTTTTTAGGCCCTGCCGGCGGGCATTTCCACCTATGGAGAGGACGGGGTGGTGGCCGGCAAGGCAGAGAACCATTGACCGCGATCGGCAGGGCTCGCCTCTCGGTCGCACACTAGCGACATAGTCTCTAAATAACGAACTCATTAGTAACTGTCCGTGAAACCCGGTGTATCTCAAATCACAAGGGAACGTGTTGATGTCCCCTTTTGCGAATCTCTGCTTTTCCGACTTGGGATTCCGAGTTGGACCAAAGTCCAATATACAGAATTGCAGCTGTTCGATAGATAGATCTCGCATCGAGGCCGGGGCCTTTTCGTCCGCCCTCAATCAAAAATCAAAAATTGATGTTCAAAGTATGCGGCTGCTTTTCTTGTCTGACAGGTTGTTGGTTGTGTCGGTGCAGTTGGTGGCGTTTGGTTTGAAATTAGATGATTGGCCCACTGGGAAAGGGTGGACTTTTCTGTCACTACTGGCTCGATGGCCGCATCTGGATGCGAAAGTCACTGAATGCCTGATGAGCTGGGTGTCAGATGTCTGGTTTCAGATGTCAGCAAAGAATTTCCGAGGCCTGAAACCTGAAACCCGTAAACTTCTTTTCTCTACAAAGAGTCAACCGCAAATTGCGGATTTTGACGGCTGAGGAGACAAAAATGCGGTGGAAAATGTTTCTACCGATAATTCTCATATTCACGGGGCTAAACGGCTGCGCCAGCGTCGGTCCGGGTACGCTGGCGCGGGATCGCTTCGATTACATTGCAGCGATTTCCGATTCGTGGAAATCGCAGATGCTTTTCAACCTTGTCAAGCTCCGCTACGGGGATGCGCCGGTCTTTCTTGATGTGGCCTCGGTGATTAACCAGTACGGAATCGAAAGCATTCTTGGGTTTTCCGGTAGCTGGGCTCAGAATCCTCAGGTCCCGTGGCCTTATACCGCTCTCTATAACTGGTTCGGCTCGGGAAGGTATGTTGAGAGGCCCACAATCACGTATGCGCCCCTCAGCGGAGAAAAGTTCGCCCGCAGTCTAATGACTCCAATCCCCCCGGCAGCGATTCTGAATTTTCTTCAAGGGGGGTATCCGGTAGATGTGGTGCTACGGCTCGCTGTGCATAGCGTCAATGGCCTACGCAGCCGGTACGGTGGCGGAGCGCGAATGCGCGCGGCTGACCCCGAGTTTCATCTCTTGGTCGAAAAATTGGGGCGTATCCAGCAATCCGGGGATCTCGGTATGCGAGTGCGGAAAACCGGTGAACAGACGGCGGCTTTCGTCGTATTTAGCAAAAAGCCCAGCCCAGCCGTTGAGGCAGATCGAGCCGAGGTGCGCAAACTTCTGGGTCTTGATCCCAAGGCCGAGGAATTCAATGTGGTTTACGGTTCGGTGGCTGCCAATGACAAGGAGATTGCCATACTTACCCGGTCCATGCTCGAAATCCTCATTGATCTGGCTTCTTACATAGAAGTTCCAGCCACTAACGCGATAGAACGGCGAACATTTCCAACGCCAGCGGCGGAGGTAGTAAATGGCGCACCGGTGGCGCCGCTCATAAGAATTCTTAGCTCCAGCCAAAGCCCTAGCGATGCCTTTGCCGCCGTGCCTTATCGTCAAGAATGGTACTGGATCGATGACAAAGACTTAGCTTCCAAGCGGCTTTTTTCTTTTATCATGTTCCTCTTCACGCTCACTGAAACCGGTGACAAGCAAGGCGCGCCGGTCATCACTATTCCCGTTGGATAAAGATCACGGACTGATATGACAACCCAGGAACCAATAACGAAGGTGGCCGAAAGACAGCAAGACATCACGCGTGGCGTGCTCGCAGTGCTCTTTATTGTGGCCCTGATCGGATCTTCAATCTGGATCTTGCGTCCGTTTCTCGGCGCCATCGTGTGGGCGGCGACCATCGTAGTGGCCACCTGGCCGCTGATGATTTCTTTACAGGTGTGGCTTTGGGGCAGACGCGCAGTCGCCGTGACCGTAATGACACTCGTACTCCTCTGTGTGCTGGTCGTGCCGCTGACCCTTGCTATCGGTACGATTGTCTCCAACGTCGACGAGGTTGTTGCGTGGGCAAAATCACTGGCCAGCTTCAAGGCGCCCGCTCCACCCGAATGGCTGGCGAATCTGCCACTCGTCGGCTCGAAAGCCATAGAGTTGTGGGATCGTGTCGCCGCCGTGGGAATACAAGAGGTTACCGTGAGAGCCGCGCCCTACGCCGGCGCCTTTATTAGATGGTTTGTTGCCCAAATGGGCAACGTCGGACTCTTGTTAGTGGAGTTTTTGTTAACGGTCGTTCTCGCCGCGGCCATGTATGCCAACGGCGAGCTTGCGACACGGCGCCTCGTGCGCTTCGGGCAACGTCTGGGAGGGGCAGGAGGGGAAAACGCAGTCTGGCTCGCCGGCCAGACGGTTCGCGGTGTCGCCCTCGGCATTGTGCTGACTGCTGTGGCGCAAACGGTCTTTGGTGGCCTTGGTCTGGTGATCGCCGGGGTGCCTTTCGCAGGCATACTCACCGCAGCCATGCTCCTTTTGTCTATTGCACAGATCGGCGTTGTCCCCGTGCTCGCGTCGGCGGTGGCGTGGCTCTATTGGACGGGCGAGACGGCCTTGGGAACATTCTTGCTCATCTGGACGGTTGTCGCCGGCACCATGGATAATTTTTTGCGCCCGATCCTGATCAGAAAGGGCGCGGACTTGCCGTTGCTCCTTATCTTCGCCGGGGTGGTCGGCGGCCTTTTGGCCTTCGGTCTAATCGGCATCTTCGTCGGCCCAGTCGTGTTGGCGGTGGCCGACAAGCTTCTCACAGCGTGGATTGAGGATGACAAGATGGAAGACGCAACCGATGAACCGGAACAGCCCGCCGGAGAGTAGCCAATATTGCTCAATAGCAAGTTGTTCTGATTTTAGTCCTCCGGCGAACACTGTGTTTACCTGCCTGGCGACCCGTCCGGCATTGGACCAAAGTCCAATATACCGGTTCTCAATTGTGCGCTAAGAGATTTGTTTAACAACGAGTAACGCGATACTTCTGGCGGTGATTCGATGGTGGGTCGACGGATGCCGCGTGATAATGGCCAACGTAAGGCCCTGCTTAAGGATGAACTCGAAGCTTCGCTAACTGGAAGAGCTTGGTTGGGATGCAGATAAAGGCAAATTAACCCAAGTGCTTTGACAGCCATCAAAAGGAGGAGCCATGCAACAGAAACGTCCAATCAACCTGATCGCCATCGCATTCATGATTGTTTTCACGGGATTGGCGAGTCGGGGTG
>DATBLC010000315.1:0-5096 GCA_036555515.1 Binatia bacterium | reverse complement strand
TTCGCTGCTCCAGGTTCGCGCCTCGCTCACGCCGGGCTCTAGGTTCAACTGCCGGATTGGCGTTCGAAGGGTTTGCGCGCGCGGGTCAAGCAATCCCCTTGCCCAATTCCGTGGTGCACGGGCACTGGTCGGGGAAGCGTTCGCATTCGATGTCCGTCGCGAGTCTAGTTTTTAAGGCGTCTTGCTTTACCTGGACTCGCAGCTTCTGGGTTATGAGCAGCCAGACGATTACGGCGGCGAGGGTAACCCAAACCATCCAACTTGTGTCCAGTGGCGTTACGCTCTTGCCGCCGGGAGCGACCTGGCGCAGCCATAAAAAAATCGCCGTGGCGCCGACGCCTTCGGCGAGCCGCGCCGCGACGCCGTCCGCCGCGATTTTTGCCACCGAGCGTTGGCCGGATTCGACGGGGATAAACGCTTGTTCCCAAACCGAGCGGTGAATCGACGAGCGCAGTCCTCCTTCCGTAACGCGCAAGACGGAGCGGCTCAACGCCGTGGCCGCGGCCGTGGCGAAGGTGGCGCCGCCGATGAGCGCCAGGGGCAGGATCATCAAACCGCCGCGCAGCCCGATTTTGTCTTGAATCTTCGGCGCCGCGAAAAGCTGCAAGAGCAACGATCCCAAATTGAGCAAGATGTAGAAATTGGCGAAGAAGTTGGCGTTGCTTTTGGAGGCGGCGGCGTAGAATTGAAAGTCGATGAGCAATCCCACCAGCGCGCCGCTCATCGCAATAAATATGAGAGTGAGAGCATAGGGATTGGCAAGCACCGCGCGGAATCCCGCCTGGGTGTTCCTATTGCCGTCTTTCTCAGGAGCGATGTTGCTCGGGAAGCGTTGGTGGATATAGGCGACCAGAGCGGCAACGCAAAGCACCACGAGGGCGCCGATCAGGATGAGCCACTTTGCTTGCACAAACGGCGCTAGACCTTTCGCCGCCAGCCCTCCGGTCATGCCGCCGGCCAGCGAGCTTGCGCCAATCTTGCTGAAGGCGCGCGCCGCTTGGCGCTTGGCGCTATTCTCAAAAAGATCGCTGGCCAACAGCCAGAGGCTTGCGAATAAAATGGCAAAGATCGCGGGAATAAAGATAAACGTATTGAACAATAGCGGTGAATCGCCGGGTTCCAATAACGGCGCGGACACGCCCATCACCGCCGCGGCGAAAACCAGCGCTCCCACGCGCGTCGGGCGCGCGCCGAAAGCCTTCATGATCCTTACGAAGATCACCGCCAACGGCACCGACGCCGTGCCCATCATGATATAGGCCAGGGGCAGCTGAAAGATGCCTCGTTCCTGGAAAAACAGAGCGTCGCGCCCGGTCTTGGCGATGATGAACGCCGCGGTGAGAAGAAAAAGCCCTAAACAGGGCAACAGAGTTCGTAAACGATCTTGGCTTGCTTGCTCCATAGGGCGATTTTGCTCGGGCGAATCTTAGCTGCAATAAGCCGACAAAAAATTACAGAAGTCTGGCTGGTTACGCGCCGTATTGCTGGATCAGTTTCGCCACCAGGGCGGTCCAGCCGGTTTGATGGCTGGCGCCGATGCCGGCGCCGTTGTCGCCATGAAAGTATTCGTGAAACAGTATGAGGTCGCGCCAGAGGGGGTCGGTTTGAAATTTTTCCGTGCCGCCGAACACCGGGCGGCGGCCGCCTTCGCCGCGTTCAAATATGCGCGTAAGGCGTTGCGAGATTTCTCCGGCGACTTGCCAGAGAGTTGCCGTGTTACCGGAGCCGGTGGGGCACTCTACTTTGTAATTGTCTCCCAAAAAGTAATGAAATTTTTGCAGCGATTCGATGAGCAAGTAGTTCACCGGAAACCAGATGGGGCCGCGCCAGTTCGAGTTGCCGCCGAACAGCCCTGTGCCTGACTCCGCCGGCTCGTAATCTACGCGGTGTTCGTTGCCGTTCACTGCCATGATGTAGGGATGGTCGCGGTGGTAACGCGACAGCGCGCGAATGCCGTAGGGCGACAGGAACTCGCTTTCGTCGAGCATGTAGCGGAGCACTTTTTTGAGGCGATGCCGGTTTACCAGCGAGAGAAAACGGCGCGTGCCGCTTTCCGTCGAATCGGTTTCGATATGATTACTCATCTCCGGCCGGTTTTCGATGAACCATTGCATGCGCCGCTTGAACCCAGACAGGCTGTCGACCAGCTCCGGATCGAGGGTTTCGACGGCAAACAGCGGAATCAATCCGACCATGGAGCGCACCTTCAGCGGAATACTCGGGCCGTTGTCGTGGTGCAGCACGTCATAATAAAAGCCATCCTTGGCGTCCCATAATTCGATCTTTGCGCCGCCGAGGTTGTTCATCGCTTCGCAAATGTAAACGAAGTGCTCGAAGAATTTGCTGGCGACGTCTTCGTAGGCGGAGTTCTCGCGGGCCAATTCCAGAGCGATGGCCAGCATGTTTAGGCAGTACATGCCCATCCAACTGGTGGCGTCGGACTGTTCGATATGGCCGCCGGTGGGCAGCGGCGCGCTGCGGTCGAAGACCCCGATGTTGTCGAGGCCGAGGAAGCCGCCTTGAAAAACGTTGCGCCCCTCAGCGTCTTTGCGATTGACCCACCAGGTGAAGTTGAGCAACAGTTTTTGAAAAATGCGTTCGAGAAACTTCCGGTCGCCTTCGCCGCGGCGCTTCATCTCGACTTTGTAGACGCGCCATGCCGCCCAGGCATGCACCGGCGGATTGACATCGCCAAATGCCCATTCGTAGGCGGGCAACTGGCCGTTGGGATGCATGTACCACTCGCGGGTCATCAGCAGGAGTTGTTCCTTGGCAAAATCGGAGTCCACCAGCGCCAGGGCGATGCTGTGAAAGGCCAGGTCCCAGGCGGCGTACCAGGGATACTCCCACTTGTCGGGCATGGAGATCACATCGGCGTTGTAGAGATGGCGCCATTCCCTGTTGCGGCCGTTGGCGCGCTCGGCGGGCGCATCCGGGCCGCCGGGATCGCCTTTGAGCCAGCGGTTTACTTCGTAGTGATAAAACTGTTTGCTCCACAGCAGGCCGGCGAGGGCCTGGCGCATGATATTCTTTGGGTCCGGCGCTAGAATGTCGGGTATCACCGTGGCGTAGAACTCGTCGGCTTCTTTCCTGCGCTCCGCAAAGATGCGATCGAAATCGCCGTCGAGTGCGGCGCTGCCCGGTGTTTTCTCGCAAAGTCGAAGCCGCACGGTGGTGGACTCACCGGGGGCCAGCATCTTTCGGTAGTGGGCGGCGGCTTTGGTGCCGGGACCGCTCAAGCTTGCCGCCTGTTTGGCACCGTGGACGATGTAGTCATTGATCCCGTCTTTTACGCGCGATGCGCCGTTTGCCACGTCAAAAAGTCTCTGGTGGTTGGTTTCGTTTTCGGTAAAGAGAATTTCGGGGTTGCCTTCGCAGTAAAGCCAGCGGTTGCCGTAATAACTGTGAGAAATTTTCAGCGCGGCAATTTCGCTGGCCTCGTCACGGCTGACGCGGGGTTTGCGCTCGTCGAAACCCCAAGACCATGTGTTACGAAACCAGAGCGTCGGCAGCAGGCGCAGTTCGGCGGCATCTGGACCGCGGTTGACCGCTTCGACGCGAATGAGAATATCGTCCGGGCCGGCCTTGGCGTATTCGACATAGACATCGAAATAACGGTCGTCATCAAAGACGCCGGTGTTGATCAGTTCGTATTCGAGATCCCCCTTGCCGCGCCGGCGGTTTTCCTCGACTAGTTGCCCGTAAGGAAACTCCGCTTGCGGATACTTGTAGAGAAACTTCATGTAAGAGTGGGTCGGTGTCGAGTCGAGGTAGTAATAGTATTCCTTCACGTCTTCGCCGTGGTTGCCCTCATTGCCGGTGAGTCCGAAGAGCCGCTCCTTGAGGATCGGGTCATTGCCGTTCCACAGGGCGAGGGCGAAACAGATATATTGATGGCGGTCCGAGATGCCGCCGAGGCCGTCTTCGCCCCAGCGGTAGGCGCGGCTGCGGGCATGGTCATGGGGCAGATACTCCCAGGCGGTGCCGTGGGGGCTGTAGTCTTCGCGCACCGTGCCCCACTGGCGCTCGGAAAGATATGGACCCCAGCGCTTCCAGTTTTTCTTGCGCTGGCGGTCCTCCTGGAGCCGCAGTTCTTCTTGAGTCATTGGACGATTCGTTTTGGTTCTCGTCTTGGGCAGAAATATTATATCACATCCCGGATTCGGTTTTAGTATGGTGCTTCCAGACGCTTGCGAAAATAATCGCGCCAAGTACCCGGCAAGCTCTTTGCTCTTATAGCGAGGCGCATGCCGTCGAAGTCTTTCCTGTCGAACACGTACAGGCGGGTGACATCGGCGACCGTAAGGCGATTTTCGTCGCGGCTTAGATAGTGAATGGTATCGCCAGCGCTGATTTCACCTTCGCGCAATACGGCGCAATAAAACCCGGTGCGGCGGCTTTTCAAAAAACGCCTCACCATGTCGGCGCGATCGAACTTCACGCCGAGCTTGTAACAGGGAAGCCGTGGCTCGGTGACGATGAGTTCCACTGCGCCAACACAGAGGCGGTCGCCGATGTTAAGCTCGTTCTCCACCAGCCCCTCGGTGGTCAGATTCTCGCCGAAGCTACCCCAGGATAGATTCACATTGGGCATCTCCTTGCGCCAGTATTCGTAATGCTCGGCGGGGTAAGCGTACACCGCCTTATTCGCTCCCCCATGCACCGATAGATCGGCCTGCCGGTCGCCTTCGATATTCATCGCGGTTACCCGGACCCGCCCGTCGACCGGCTTTTTGTTTATCCCGGTGCGAATCAAGCAGCCGTCGTGAAAGACTTCGCGCGGCGCGCCGATGTTGATGGAGACAATTTTCATGGCGAATGGTAGCTCTTTAGGTGGTGGGCAGCCGCGTTTTGGTGCCGAAATTATCCCTTGGTTTCAGAAAGACCCGCACGCTCTTCATGCTTTCGTGGCGAGATCCAGCGCTAGGTTCTTCGTGGCTTATGACTTCGCCTGAATGAACTTATTAAGGAGTCCACAATTGAGTAACCAAACAGCGACCGAGGGGTGAGACCTGGAGAGCGCGGGCACAGGAGCGCAAAGGTTGTTTTCAGGCCCTGCCGGCGGGCATTTCCACCTATGGAGAGGACGGGGTGGT
>DATBLC010000314.1:0-5384 GCA_036555515.1 Binatia bacterium | reverse complement strand
ATGCCCAAGGCAGCGGGCATTGCCGCGCGGCTTGAAGCCTGGCTGGCGAGGCACGACGACATGCCGGGTGCGCCCTTCCTGCAGGCGCTGGTGCCGTGGACAGTGAAGAAGTTCGGCTTCGACCCCGACAAGTTCGTGCACGAGTTGGTGGACTCCATCATCGGCGACCACTACCCCGTGCCGGACCGCATGCTGGTGCACAATGAGCAAATCGTCCACGAGTACCTGCAGTGGGCGATGTGCGGCACCCCGCGGCCGAAAGGCACCTTCAAGCTCTACGCGGTGGAGGGCGGCACCGCCGCCATGTGTTACATTTTCAAGTCTTTGAAAAGCAACCGCATCATCAACCCCGGCGACACGATCGCGCTCGGCGTGCCGATCTTCACCCCGTATCTCGAGATGGCGCACCTGGAGGACTACGACCTCCATTTCGTCGAGGTCGCCGCGCCGCAGGAGAACAGGTTTCAGTACACGGATGAAGAGCTCAAAAAGCTTCTCGACCCGAAGATCAAGGCGTTCTTTATCGTCAACCCGGGCAATCCCTACGCCGTGGCGCTTTCTCCCGAGACGATCAAGAAGATCGGCGCCGTGCTCAAGAAGCGGCCGGATCTCATCCTGTTGACGGACGACGTCTACGGCACCTTCGTGCCGGGCTTCCGCTCGCTGATGGGGGAGTTCCCCCGGAACACCATCGGCGTCTACTCCTACAGCAAGTACTTCGGCTGCACCGGCTGGCGTCTGGGAACGATCGCGGTCCACGAGGACAACATCTTCGACGAAATGATCGCGAAGCATCCCGAGCCCGTTCAGAAGCTGCTGGATAAGCGCTACGGCGGCCTCACGCTCGAGCCCCGCAAGCTCGCATTCATCGACCGCATCGTGGCGGACAGCCGCGACGTCGCGCTGAATCATACGGCGGGTCTGTCGCTGCCGCAGCAGGTCATGATGACGCTGTTCTCGCTGAGCGAGCTGATGGACGAGAAGAAGAACTATCAAAAAGCCTGTATCGGCATCGTCAAGAAGCGGGTTATGGCGACGATCGAGGGGCTGGGCATCGAAGTCGGCGAGAACCCGTTCTTCGACTACTACTATGGCCTGATCGACTTCGAGTTCTTTGCCCGCAAGAACTTGGGCGAAGATGCTGTCAAGTGGATGAAGGCGAACGTGCATCCGCTCGACATCGTGTTCAGGCTGGCCGAAGACCACGGCATCGTACTGCTCAACGGCAGCGGTTTTGCCGCGCCGGACTGGTCGGTGCGCATCTCGTTCGCGAACCTGGATGATCACGTTTACGACGACATCGGCCGCGCTGTGCGCGCCATTGCGCGCGGCTACCGCCTGGCCTATGAGGCAGCCACGGGCAAGAGCGCAGTGCCGGCCGGGGCCGCGAAGCCACCTACTGCCAAACGCTAGCTTGAGCGGCGCCGGCTTGGCAGCGGGAAGAAAGATGGAGTGAAACCGTTAATAGAATTGCCACGCGAAGATAACACGGCCGGGATCATCGGGAGAAAGAACGATGGAGTATTTCATCAAGGCCCTGCAGCAAAATCCTGAACTAGCCATCTTCCTTGCGCTTGCCATCGGGTTCGCCATCGGGCGCGTCAAGGTTGGCACCTTCAGCCTCGGTACCGTGGTCGGCACGCTTTTCGCCGGCGTATTGATCGGCCAGCTCGATATCAAGGTCCCGGCGCTCGTCAAGACGGTATTTTTCGATCTTTTTCTTTTTACCACCGGCTACAAAGTCGGCCCGCAGTTTTTTCGCGGCCTGAAGAAAGATGCGTTGTCCCAGATGGCGCTCACGGCGGTTCTTTGCGTCACCTGTCTCTTGACCGCTTTCGTCGCCGCCAAACTTTTCAACTATGACATCGGCACGGCAGCCGGCTTGTTGGCGGGAGCCTTCACCGAGTCCACCGTGATCGGCACGGCGGGCGACGCGATCGATCGGCTGGCGCTGTCGGCCGAGGAGAAGACGGCGCTGCTCAACAATATTCCGGTCGCCTATGCGGTCACTTATCTTGTCGGCACGGCGGCGGTGGTCTGGTTCCTGCCTTCGATCGGACCGAAGTTGATGGGAGTCAATATCAAGGAAGAAGCCAAAAAGATGCAGGCAAAGGTATCGGGTGGGTCGGAAGCGGAATCCGGCATCGTCTCGCCTTCTCGCTTGTTCGACGTGCGCGCCTATCGCGTAACCAATGAAAAACTTGTCAACAAGACGGTTGCCGAGCTCGAAGCGATGCCGCAAGAGTTCAGAGTTTTCATTCAACGCATCCGTCGCGGTGCTGCCATCCTCGAGCCGGAGGCAAACACAGTCATTCAGCACGGCGATGTTATCGCAGTAATGGCGCGGGCCAAAGTCTTAGTCGAGCGCAGCGCGGTCATCGGGCCCGAAATTGACGACAAGCAGCTGCTCGATTTTCCGGTCGAGGTTCTCGACGTCGTCGTGACCAATAAAGCGATTGCTGACAAGACTCTCAGCGAACTTGCACTATCGGAACCCTGGCGAACCCAGTTTCGCGGTGTCTTTCTGCGCAAGCTTACGCGGGCGGGAGCGGAAATGCCCATTCCTCTCACGACTCAACTCGATCGCGGGGATGTGCTGAGCCTCATCGGCGCGAAACGCGATGTTGATCGCGCCGCGGGGGTGCTCGGCTACGCTGACTGGCCAACCAGTGCGACGGACATGATTTTTGTCGGCACCGGGATTTTTATCGGCGGCCTCGTTGGGCTGCTGACAGTGACGATCGCCGGTCTGCCGATCACACTGACCGCGAGCGGCGGCGCGCTCATCATGGGGCTCGTGTTCGGCTGGCTTCGGTCCACATTTCCTGCCTTCGGTCGCATTCCCGAGGCGGCGATGTGGGTTTTCGATATGGTCGGTTTGAGCGTCTTCATTGCCGTGGTCGGCTTGAGTGCCGGCCCGACCTTCATCACGGGCCTGCAGAAATCGGGCATCAGCCTGGTGTTCGTCGGCCTGGTGGCGGCTGTGCTGCCGCATGCTGTGGCGATTCTCTTCGGACGATATGTCCTTAAAATGAATCCCCTGATACTTCTGGGGGCCTGCTCGGGCGCCGGCACCAATACCGCCTCGCTGCGCGCGATCCAGGACGAAGCACAAAGCAAGGTTCCGGCGCTTGGTTATACGGTGCCGTACGCCGTCGGTAATATCCTCTTGACTGCGTGGGGGCCGGTCATCGTCGCGCTGCTGTCGATCGGCAAGTGAGCAAATGCGAGTTGTCAGGATCGACTGAGTGGCAACACGCTTGGTTGCAATCACCGGTGTTCTGACTGGCGGGGTGCGCCACTCCAGAATCATTGGGACGACAGGAAGGAAAGGGTCATGAACGAAGATATTTTCGGTGCAACACGAATGAGGCGACGGCCAACGTCTCTAAGCGTGTGGGGGTTATTCACACTCGCGGTCTTGTTTGTGCTGGAGTTCGGCGCAGTTTCCCAAAGCTCGGCGCAAGAGGTGATCTCGCAAGAGGAGCCGACGCCTTCGTCCGTCGACGAAGTGACCACACCGATCGAGCGGTCTTTCATCGAAAGAATTCCCCGGCCGGGATTTTTTCCCTGGCTGAAGGAACAACTGAAAGATGCGCCGCCCTTTTTCCGCGATACCCAGCTTGACGTTAATCTGCGCAGCTATTATTTCCGGCGCGACAAATTCGATGACAGCGTTAGCTCGGCCTGGGCTCTGGGCGGAGCCCTCGCTTACAAATCCGGCTGGTTGCTCGATCGCCTCATGGTCGGCACAACTTTCTACTGGTCCGAAAATCTCTACGGTCCTAAGGACAAGGACGGCACGCTGCTGCTCAAGCCCGGGCAGCATGGTTACAGTGTCCTGGGCCAACTTTACGGGAGAGTCAAGCTCTTCGACGAGCATATCGTCAATCTCTACCGCTACGAATACAACACGCCTTTCATCAACAAGAACGATAGCCGCATGACCCCCAACACGTTCGAGGGTTACACGATCCAGGGGAATTTTGGCGGCAAAGACGGCGCACCGGGCTTCAGATATGGCGGCGGCTATATCACCAAGATCAAAGAGCGCAACTCGGATGATTTCGTGTGGATGTCGCGCGATGCTGGCGCAGACGTAAAGCGCGGCGTGGGCGTGGTCGGAGGCACATTTAGCTACGGTAAGTTTTCGCTCGGCGCCATCAATTACTATTCGGATGACATCATCAACATTTTCTATACCGAGACCAGGTACAGCTTTCCGATCACCAAGGATCTCGGCGCGTTAATGGCGTTCCAATTCGCCGACCAGCGGAGCGTCGGCGAGGAACGCCTGAACGGGCGCTCTTTCATCACCAATCAGGTGGGCGTCAAAGGCGACGTGAGTTACGCCGGCGCGGTCTTCACGCTCGGCTACACGAACACTCTGCGGAGCGATGACATGCAGAGCCCGTGGAGCGGCTATCCCGGCTACACCAGCGTCCAGGTGCAGGACTTCAACCGTGCGGAAGAGCAGGCGTTGATCACCAAATTATCCTATGACTTCTCGCGTGTTGGTCTCGAAGGTGTGTCCGCCTATGTCCTGTTTGTACATGGCTGGGGGAGAGTCGATCCCACGACGAAGACCGGCGCGCCGGACGAAAATGAATTCGATTTTGACCTTCAATGGCGGCCGAAATGGAGCTTCCTCAACGGATTCTCGGCGCGATTTCGTTACGCAAGGGTGAAGCAGTATCAGGGGCCCAAAGATCATCAAGACGATTTTCGCGTGATTATTAACTACGATTTTCCGCTGCTCTGACGACCCCGACGGCGTTGCCCAGGCGCAAAATGACTGGAGAACGAAATGATGGTACTCAAAGGGAGTTTAATGCTAGTCGCGATTGTCACCGCTCTGTATCTCGTCGCTTGTAGCTCCACGGCTCCCAGGGAAGCACGCCAGTGGCAGCCGACTGCTGCAACCGATTTCAAAAGCGTTGCCGGCAAATGGGAGGGGCTTTTGATTCGAAGCCCCAGAACACCAGACGACGATTCGGTGACTCTTGTAATTGGCGATACCGGGACATACGAATTCATGTCGTATCGCACGATCTGTGAATTCGCCGGCAGAGGAAAGTTCGCTTTGATTGACGGCAAACTTAGCGCAAAAACCGACACTGCAGCTTTATGTGGACCCGACAAGTAGCGAGCGCATGCTCAAAGCTGACGCGAAAGACCGTAAAGGGTTCACCTATTCCGCCGATCTCAGGCGCACAGCGGATGCCACCTCGGCAAAATGATGATCTATCCTCGATGTTCACTTTGCGCTGTCTCTAGGTAGAGAATTTAGGAGAGCGACCATGGCATTGACAATCATCGACGCGTCCGGCCCGATCGTTAGCGCGACGATCAGCGGGCGGCTTAGCCGCTCTGAAGTCAAACAG
>DATBLC010000313.1:0-2073 GCA_036555515.1 Binatia bacterium | reverse complement strand
CAGCCCGCGCCGTTCCGCATCTTCCGACATTTTTCGAAAGCGCGCCCGAGAATCTTCGGCCGTCTGTGCGAAACCATCCCTGGCAAGGATCGAAGCGGAAAGCATCAGGGTCAAAAATTCGCGCCGGCCGATGGGCTCGCCGCCGCTGCTGCGATCTAGCGGTACATTGTGCCAATGGTCCTTCACGTAGAGTTCCTCCCGATTGCCCATCTCAATTTGACGTCGCCGATGTAGAAAAGGATTACCCGGTTAGAGGGCGAGATGCAATTTTGGCCGCTATTCCGTATGACAAACACGCGCGCATCGATAAGACCTAAGATTCTTCCTCTCCTAGCTGGGACGTTTCTCAAAGACATCCTTCGCGACCGGTCTCTGACGTCTGAGTACGCGCGATCAGAACCACCATGGTAATGAGGCTGCGATCGCGCGCCGATAGATCAGGGCGTTTCCAGAGATCGCCAAAAGTACGCCTTGTGTGTACCTCTCGAGCGCCGGCGCGACCGTCCCAACATCATCAAGCGTCAGCACTGGCGGGAGAGCATCCGATTTGTGCGTGTCCGTCATCCTGTATTCCGCCTCGCTAACTTATTCCATCCAATCAACGTTTTTACCGTCGACGGCTCCCTGAATGGCGATGTGCGTCAATGCGGTGGGCGGTGACGCTCCATGCCAATGTTTTTGACCCGGCGGAAGCCGCCGCCACTCCTCACCGGCATTCGCCCTGCTGGTTGATGCCCTGCGCTACCGGACTTAACGCGGCGGGATCAGTTTCAGGTGAAATTTTCAACGAGGAGTTTTTGAAACCGCTGGGGCTGACGGCGAACGCGCTCGCACTTTGCCGTAATGACCGGAGCACTGCTCGCCGGCTTGGATGGCAGTGCGGGCTACGGCTAGTGCCTGTAAATAGAGTTAACGCGACCGCTCTCTCGTTACTCGTCAGGCCTTCTGCCGGGCTCGGTGGGTAATCCCGAATAATTCGTTCAAACTGAAACAACAGGACTGCGTTCTCACGTTGAGCACGTGATGACATCGACGAAAATCCGAAATGTCAAAACACAAGACTTGAGCCCGATTGCTCCTCTGTCAACAAAAGACTTGACCGATTTACCATTACCAAATAGTCAAGGCTAGATATTTCGTTCCAAATGGAGAAGAATGAAAGTCGTGATCACGAACCCCGCTGTCCGAGAAAGCGAAAAGCCGACGCAGGTCTCGAACAACCCTGCCGCGCCGTGCTTTGCTTTCGACAATACCTATGCGCGCGAGCTCGAGGGCTTCTACGTATCCTGGAAGGCAGCGCAAGTGGCGCGGCCCAGGTTGGTCAAGTTCAACCGTGAGTTAGCCGAGGAATTGGCGCTTGATGCCGATGCTCTCGATTCCGAGAGTGGCGCGCGGATCTTTGCCGGCAACGAGATCCCCGAGGGAGCAGCACCGCTGGCGCAAGCGTACGCCGGCCACCAATTCGGCGGATTCGTGCCCCAACTTGGCGACGGCCGGGCGCTGCTCTTGGGCGAGGTGGTCGACCGCAGCAGACAACGCCGCGACATTCAGCTCAAAGGCTCAGGCCCCACGCCCTTTTCCCGCGCCGGCGACGGCCGTGCCGCGCTCGGGCCCGTGTTGCGTGAATACCTGATCGGTGAAGCGATGCACGCGCTCGGCATCCCGACGACGCGGGCGCTTGCCGCGGTTCTAACGGGCGAGCCGGTTTTTCGCGAGACTGCGCTGCCAGGCGCGGTTTTGACGCGTGTTGCCGCGAGCCACATCCGTGTCGGCACCTTCCAGTTCTTCGCCGCTCGCGGCGCGCAGGCCAAGGTGCAACGGCTCGCCGATTACGTTATCAATCGCCACTACCCGGAGCTGAAGGAGCAGGCGAACCCTTACCTGGGATTGCTCGAGCGTGTGTGCGAAAAACAGGCGGCGCTCGTTGCCAGTTGGATGCATGTGGGCTTCATCCACGGCGTGATGAACACCGACAATATGGCGATTTCCGGCGAGACCATCGACTACGGCCCATGTGCTTTCATGGATCATTACGATCCGGCCACGGTGTTCAGCTCCATCGACACTCATGGC
>DATBLC010000312.1:0-6319 GCA_036555515.1 Binatia bacterium | reverse complement strand
TCATCGACCGCACGATGGGTCAGGTCCACACGATCGTGTCCGAGCTGCGGCCGGTGGTCCTGGATAAGTTCGGCTTGGTTGCCGCCATCGAATGGCAAACGAGCGAATTTCAGGAGCGCTCGGGAGTTACCTGCGAGACCCATCTACCCCCTGCTGAACTTCCACTGGACTCCGATCGATCCACAGCGATTTTCCGCATCTTGCAGGAGGCCTTGACGAACGTCGCGCGCCACTCCCATGCAAGCCATGTGGTCGTCGATTTGCGAAACGAAGCCGGCAGCGCGATTCTTACGGTACGCGATAACGGGGTAGGCATTGACGATAGCGCAATTGACGCGCACAGCTCGATCGGCTTGATCGGCATGCGCGAGCGGGCTTTGGCCTTCGACGGAAAAACAGAAGTTACCCGCCTCCGAGAGGTAGGCACGCTCGTGAGTGTAAGAATCCCGATCCATGCTGCCCGTCTAAACGAGAATTCTGATCCTCTATTGGTGTGAACTTAAGTGGGAGAATGAATGGCTTCAAAGAAAAACAACCGCGCGCGTTTAGCTCCCAAAAAACGCTCGAGAATCGTTTCGCGCCAGCAACGGACTCCGCCGCTTGAGCATAGAAAAACTGGGTTTCCCATTGTCGGGATCGGCGCTTCCGCAGGCGGATTGAAAGCGTTCGAGCTTTTCTTTTCCAAGATGCCGCCAGACAGCGGCATGGCTTTCATTCTGGTTCCTCATCTGGACCCCACCCACGTCAGCATGCTCCCCGAGCTCTTGAGCAGGTATACGGCGATGCCAATCCTTCAGGCCAGCGATCGGAGAAGGGTTGAGCCCCACACGATCTATATCATTCCGGCGAACAAGAAAATGGCTATAAACCATGGAACACTCGTTTTGACCGAACCCACAGAGCCGCGCGGTTTGCGGCTGCCCATAGATGGATTTTTCCGCTCACTGGCCGCAGACCAGGGAAGCAACGCCATCGGCATTATCCTTTCCGGGACCGGTACCGACGGGACGATGGGATTGCAGGCAATTAAGGATGCAGGCGGGCTGACCGTCGCCCAAGATCCGACATCCGCCGAATTCGACGGCATGCCGGGAAGCGCCATAGAGACCGGCATGGTCGATTATGTGCTGGCGCCTGAAAAGATCCCGGAGCAGATCCTGAACTATGCGAAGGGTTCCCGTCCCCAGCGCAGTCGCATAACCCCGGCCGTCTTAGATCTCTCCCCCGACATCCTGGAAAAGATACTTCACCTCCTGCAGTCACACACGGGCCATGATTTCTCCTCTTATAAGAAGAATACGATCTGCCGACGCATCTTTAGACGGATGAGCCTCGATAAGATTGAATATCCCTCGGACTACCTTCGCCTTCTGGAGCAAAACGCTCAGGAGGTGACGGTGCTTTCCAAGGACCTGCTCATCAGCGTGACCAACTTTTTCCGCGATACGGAGGCATTCAAAATCTTGAGTCGGCTCCTCAAGGAAATGCTGGCGAAGAAGCCGAAAAATCATGTTGTGCGGATCTGGGTGCCGGGCTGTGCGAGCGGCGAAGAGGTTTACTCCATTGCGATCGTCCTGCGGGAATGCATGGACGCATTAAAGAAGCACTTCAACGTGCAGATTTTCGGCACCGACATCGATGCCGACGCAATTGAGACGGCTCGCGCCGGAATCTATCCCGCCGCTATCGCCAACGAGGTCGCGCCGGCGCGGCTCACGCGATTCTTCCAGGAAGAAGGCGATGGCTATCACGTCACAAAAGAAATTCGGGCGATGGCGATTTTTTCCATCCATGATCTTGTCAAGGACCCGCCGTTCACCAAACTCGACCTGCTGAGTTGCAGGAACGTGTTGATCTACCTGGATTCCGAATTGCAGAAAAAGCTCTTGCGACTGTTCCATTATGCGATACGGCCGGGTGGACTTCTGTTTCTGGGCGCCTCAGAAAATATCGGCGGCTACACCGATCTTTTCGCCGAGCGAACGAAGCGATGGAAGATCTTCAAACGCAAGGAGTCGATGCATGAGCTCGGAGCGGGTTTGGATTTCTCCTTTCCGCCCTCTCGCAAGGAGACCAGTGAGCTAGCTCCGTGGGCGCAAACCCCAGCGACCCACGACGCTCGGATTTCCGGAGTCGCGGAAAAGCTGCTGCTGGATCGCTACGCACCGCCTTGCGTGCTCATCAATAAATCGAGCAATATTCTCTATACTCACGGCACAACCAGCAGGTACCTCGCGCTGCCTCAAGGCCAGGCAAGCTTGAACATCGTGGCCATGGCGCGCGGCGGGCTTAAGAACGCGCTCGCAACGCTTATCCGAAAGGCGAGGGCGCAAAAACGGCCGGCTTTGCTGGAAGGTGTGCAGATCAGAAGCAACGGCAAATATCACCGGCTGAACCTCACGGCCACACGCTATCACGAGGGCCATGGAGCCGGGGAGCTGCTGCTGATTACCTTCGAAGACGCCGGCCTTCGGAAACTAAAGACGAAAACAGGAGGGCCGCCGGCGTCCCGCGATGCCGAGCGCGTGGCTCGACTGGAACAGGAGCTATGGGATGCACGGGAGCAACTTCAGATGGCGATCACCAGGACGCAAACCCCTGACGAAGAGCTCCGATCGTATAATGAAGAATTGCAGTCAGCCAATGAAGAGCTTCAGAGCATGAATGAAGAGCTGGAGACTTCCAAAGAAGAGCTGCAGTCGCTCAACGAGGAGCTCGCAACCGTTAACGCGGAGCTGCAAGGAAAAACCGAAGAACTGTCCGCCACCAATGATGATCTCAGAAATCTGCTCGACAGCACAAACGTCGCAACGCTTTTCCTGGATACCAGTTTGTGCGTCAAGCGTTTCACGCCGGAAGCAGCCAAACTGATCAAGTTGATTCAAAAGGACGTTGGCAGGCCTGTGAGTCATTTCAAAACCTCATTAGAGGACGAAAATCTCGCTCAAGAAGCCCAGGAAGTCCTGGATACCCTGATTCCAAAGGAAAGCGAAATCAGGAGCACCGATGGTCAGTGGTACGTAAAGCGCATGAGGCCCTACCGAGCGGCCAATAACGTTATCGACGGCGTCGTCGTTACATTCATCGATATCACCGAACGCAAGCACTCGGAGTTGGCCGCCAAGAGAGCCCAAGAATTTGCCCAGGACATTGTAGAAACCGTGAGAGAGCCTCTGATCATCCTCGATCGAGATTTTAACGTTGTGTCCGCCAACGAAGCTTTTTACCAACGTTTCAAACTCACTCCGCAACTGGCCGAACGGCGTGCCTTCTTCGAGCTGAATAGGCGGCAGTGGGATATTCCCGAGCTGCGCCGGCAGCTGGGGCAGGTTGTTCCCGAGAACAAAGGGTTCGATAATTTTATGGTTGACCATGAGGTTCCGGGTCTCAGACACACAATCTTGTTGCTGAATGCGCGGCGAATACATCGAGGACCGATCGGGACCGACCTCATCCTACTGGCGTTTCAAGATGTGACGGATCGTGAAAGAAGAGAGGAGCTGCGTGCTCTCGCGACTCGCCTCCATGCGGCGCGCGAAGAAGAGAGAGCCCTGCTTGCCCGCGAAATACACGACGAGCTGAGCGGAAGCCTTACCGCGCTAAAAATGGATCTATCTCTGCTGCCGGACCGGGTGGCCAAGAATCGCAATTCGTTTTTAGAGAAATTGAACTCCATGTCCCGGCTGATCGACAACACCTTGGCCCAGGTGCACACCATCGTCACCGAGCTGAGACCGGTGGTTTTGGATAAACTTGGCTTGATTCCGGCCATTGAATGGCAAGCGCGGGAATTTCAGGAACGCTCAGGAATCGCCTGCGAGGCTCATTTGCCGGACGAAGAGATCCCTTTGGACCCCGATCGAGCCACAGCGGTTTTCCGGATCCTGCAAGAGGCGTTGAGCAATGTTGCGCGCCACGCCGCTGCCCGGCAAGTAGTCCTTGAGCTGTCTCGCGACGGGAATAACTTGAATCTTACCGTGCGCGACGATGGAAAAGGCATCGACGAGCGCAAGATTTTCGACCGCGACTCTCTCGGCTTGCTGGGCATGCGAGAGCGGGCGATGGCTTTTGGCGGAACAGCAGAGGTCGGCGCGCTGCCGGAGCGAGGCACTTGTGTGACCGTGCGGATCCCGATCGCGTAGCTCGCGAGGACCCCTTCCCATGAGAGTTCTCATCGCTGACGACCATCCGATTTTTCGCGCCGGCTTAAAAGAGGCTCTGGCCAAGGAACGAGATATCGATTTCGTGGGAGAAGCCGACAACGGGCAAATGGCTCTGGAGCTTGCCCGCAAACGACGTTGGGACGTCGTGCTGCTCGATATCACGATGCCGGGGAAGGGAGGCCTGGAAGTTTTACAAGAGCTGCGACGCGAACGGCCTAAGCTTCCGATTCTCATTTTAAGCGCGCATCCCGAAGACCAGCTGGCCTTGAGGCTGCTTAAAGCCGGAGCCGCGGGATACGTCACCAAGGACAAGGCTCCCGAGGTTTTACTGCAAGCCGTTAGAAAAGTTTTGCGCGGTGAAAAATACGTCAGCCAGGCATTGGCAGAAAAGGCGCTTCTCACCCTTGTAACCGACGAGCCCACCAAACCTTTACATGAGACGCTATCAGATCGAGAGTATCAGGTCATGCGCATGATCGCTTCAGGAAAAACGGTCAAGGAAATCGGCCAAGCACTTTTTCTAAGCGTGAGAACTGTCAGCACCTATCGCAGCCGGGTCTTGGAAAAGATGCGGATGAGAACGAACGCCGAGCTGATCCGCTATGCTGTAGATAACAAGTTAGTCGACTGATCTCCCGCTGCGGCACAAACTTTCCCCATCGGCCGGGCGTCCCTAGCAGGGTGCTGAAAAAGACTCATATCCTGCGTTGCGCTCGATCGTCTCGCTACAACGTACTCGCTAAGTAGAAAGTCTCCGCTCGCCGATTTTTCGCGGGCCTTGGCTCTGAGGTCTTTTTGAGCAGCCTGCAATCCGGTTTTTTCATCAACCTGCTAGTTATCTCTCACTCCTTCCTTTTTCTATTTTTTCGCTTCCGGTCGCTAGAAGCCGCTATTTTTCGCCCCGTGGATGCTTCGTTTGGAACTATCTTCGGGTTACGACGTTTGTAGTTCTAAAACGGACAAAAGAATCGCTCTTTTGGAGACTTTTTGGCTGTGGCTCGATACGCTATCTTGCATCAGGCAAGCATTCCTAAAGTTTTGACGGACTGACGAAATGACAAACCCCAAACCGGTTACCACTTCGGATGCATCGCGCAACTTCTGCAATTATATCACCCACGAAGTGGCCAATCCCTTAAATGGCATGCTGATGGGCGTTGAGCTGATCGAAAGGTATTTTCAGGCGAACCCGAAGGCGTTGGACGAGATGGGTGAACTCCCGCGAATTCTAAAGCGAGAAGTCATGCGACTCATTCTGCTTCTCAAAGAGCTTCGTTCCTCCGGCGTGTTGAACGGTGTTGATCTCCGGCCAACTTCGCCCGCGACCGAAATCAGAGAGTTGCTGGCTTTGCAGTCGGCTTACTATGACAAGCGCGGCATCCGAGTTTACCAAGATGTTCCCGCAGACCTGCCGCCTATCATGGCCGACCGGAATAAACTCCGGCAAGCTCTCTTGAATCTCTGCAAAAACGCGCTCGAGGCGATGCCCAATGGCGGAACGCTAACGCTCCGAGGTTATGTAAGCGATGAATGGTTGTGTTTGGACATTGCAGATACCGGCGACGGTATTCCGGAAGCGTTGGAAATTTTTGAACCGGGCGTGACTGACAAACCGCGGAGCAGCGGGCTTGGCTTAGCCATCGCGCGTGAGATCGTTAAGCAGCACAGCGGAACGCTCTCGTACACAACACAGGCCGGCATTGGAACTATGTTTCACCTCACGTTTCCTCTCCAAGCGAGACCAAGCTTTACGAACGGCCACTCCATAGTGCGCCCGAAAGAAAGAAACATAGACCTTGATGAGGCGCGCTGCGGTCGCAACATCCGCGGACATGACTCGAGCAGCCGGCCTTGACGCGGTTAGAAGATCTTTCCGGCGCCCCTCTTTTATTTGTCATACAAGGTATATAGGCTGTAAGTTAGAGCAAAAAAGGCGGAGAGACGTGTCATCGTCCGATCGGCATCCGGTGTCCTTGCAGCCAGCTACTAGCTCGAGGGAAGATCCAGGCTTAGCTTCACGGCTAAAACTGTATCGGCGCTGGTTACCCGTGCCGATCGCCCTACTGTTACTTCTCATTTTTAAGCCCAAACTATCAGGCGATCCCTCTGTCGATACGCTCATCAGCGCCGTCGGTTTTCTTCTCTGTGCTGCCGGC